>CAVDAU010000012.1:0-20075 GCA_963607015.1 Streptococcaceae bacterium | reverse complement strand
CCTGAGCCAAACCATCGAGAAATACGGCCCCGAGAAGGTGGCGTTCGTCCGCATAGAGTCCGGCACAAACCTCATCGGCGGACAGCCCGTGTCGCTCGAGAACATGCTTGCCGTCACGGACATCTGCCACCGGTATGGCGTCAAGTCCGTGCTCGACGCCTCGCTGCTTCAGGACAACGTCTACTTCATGAAGACGCGCGAGCCGCGCTGCAAGTACATGTCGACAAAGGAAATATACCATCTGCTGGCGTCGCGCTGCGACATCGTCTACTTCTCCGGCCGCAAGCTCGGCTTCGCCCGTGGCGGCATCATCACGAGCGTCGACAAGAGATACACCGACGAGATGATGGAGTTCGTGCCGCTCTTCGAGGGCTTCCTGACCTACGGCGGCATGGAGGTGCGCTCCATGGAGGCAATGGCGCAGGGACTGTATGAGTCGCTCGACATGGAATACATCAGCCAGGGACCGGAGTTCATCAAGTACCTCATCACGGAGCTTGACGACTACGGCGTGCCCGTCATCAAGCCCGCCGGCGGACTCGGCGCACACCTCAACTGCTCCGAGTTCGTGCCCGACATGCCCCACAACCAATATCCGGCGGCAGCCGTGGGTGCCGCCCTGTTCATCGCCGGAGGCATACGCGGCATGGAGCGCGGCACCATGAGCGAGCAGCGCGAGCCTGACGGCACCGAGCGGTATGCCGAGCTGGAGCTGCTCAGGCTGGCCGTGCCGCGCCGCGTCTACACGCTGTCGCAGATCAAGTATGTGGCAGACCGCGTGAAGTGGCTGTGGGACAACCGCAGCCTCATCGGCGGACTGGAATGGACAATGGAACCGAAGGTCCTGCGCTTCTTCTTCGGCCGCATGAAGGAGATCGGCCACTGGCAGGAAGACCTGGCGCAGAAGTTCCGCGACGACTTCGGCGAATCGCTGTAACGGACAAAAGACAAGTCCCCTCCCCCATGGTCGGCAGTGCTCACCCCGAGTGCTGCCGACTTTTTTTTGCGGATGCATCTTCCCGTCTTGCGCATCAACCGGGAGAACGATGCGCATCAATCGGGAGAACGATGCGCATCAATTGGGAGAATGATGCGCATCAATCGGGAGAATGATGCGCATCAATTGGAAGAACGATGCGCATCAATTGGATGAATGATGCGCATCAATTGGATGAATGATGCGCATCAATCGGGAGAATGATGCGCATCAATTGGGAGAATGATGCGCATCAATTGATAGAATGATGCGCATCAATTGGATGAGTGATGCGCATCAACGGAAACAATAATGCGCATTATCGGGGACGATAATGCGCATTGACAAAGGAATTGTTCACGGTTTCTTCCAGAAGCGGGAGGTGATGTCGGTCATCGTGCCGTCGGGAGCGCAGCGGTAGAGACGCTGGTTGGTCGTCGGCTTGTCGAGCGGCCCGAGGTGGCGGATGTAGGGGCCGACCTTTATGTAGTCGAAATCCCTGCGGTCGATGCTGCGGGGCAGGAGCCGGCGGCCGCTGTACCATGCCACCCTGAGCTGCGGATGGCGGCTGCGGACATGGCGTGCCAGCTCGCCTACGGCTTCCGGCTCGGCGTCTCCGCCCATGAAGCAGACGCACGTCATGTCGCCGCTGTTGCGGGCAATCATGCCGTCCAGCACCTCGGCGGTCAGCGGCGTGCCGGTGTCGCGCCACAGATATTGGCTGTGGCACCCCGGGCAGCGGCACGGACAGTTGGAGATGTTGACGGACAGCGTGACCTCGTCGGGTATCTCGCGGAAGACGATCCCTGTGTTGACGTATCTCAGCACGCCTCAGTTCTCCGCTAACTTCTCCTCGCCGGCATAGAAGCGGCGGTGTGCCTCGGCCTGGCGTGCGGCCGAGAAGTTGCTGACGCGCTTCAGGTAGCCGATGATGCGCGTCATGTAGTCCACGTTCTTGCTGTGGCAGACGGGACATTCGTGCAGATAACGCTTGTCGATGTGTCCGCAGTCGTTGCAGATGGTGTTGGGGATGTTGAACGTGAAGTAGTTGCATCCCTCCTTGGCTGCCACGCAGAGCAGTTGGCGGTATTGCGCCTTGCTGAGGTGCTCCTCCAGGTTCATGTGGAGTGCCGAACCGCCGGTGAGGTGCTCGATGTAGGGCGCACCGTGCAGCTTGAACTTGTCTATGATGCTCAGGCTGTCGTCCTCGACGATGTAGAAATAGCTGTTGTAGCAGTCGCGCGGCACGAGGTAGCCGTCTTCCCTGTCCCACTTGGAGTGCTTCACGCCGACGTTCTCGGCAGGGATCATCTCGCAGTTGAAGAGCGTGTCCTTGGTGCGGTACTGCTTGTTGTACTTCTCGACCAGCCCCAGGACTTCCTGCACGAAGTGCTTGTAGTCCGGATTGTCGTTGATGGTCAGCCCCATGAACTCGGCCGCCTCGACAAGTCCGTTGACGCCTATCGTCAGGTACTGCCTGCTCATGTTGATGTATCCTGCGTCGAACAGTGGCAACATTCCGCACTTCTGCAGCTCCTTGAGGTTCTCGTTGTAGGCGAGCTGCACCTTGTGGCACAGGTCGATGATGTCGCCGAGGTATTCGCGGTAGTCCGTCTTGTGGTTCACGGCATACTGTATGCAGCGGTTCAGGTTGATGGTCAGCACGCTCTTCGAACCTGTCGACACGCCTCCTGCACCGAGCGTGTAGCTGAAGCCGTTGTCCTGTATCTCGTTGCGCAGGCGGCAGCACGAGCTGAGCGAGTCGGCATTGTCGCTCATGTAGGTGAAGAAGGAGTGTCCCTCGCTGTACATCTCTGCGGCGAAGTCGCCCCATTCGCGGTCCTTGCAGTCGCCGTTCTCGGTCAGCAGAGCCATCGTCTCCACGGGGAACGTCAGCACGGTCTTCGTGCGCTCCTTGTTGAACCACTTCATGAAGCGTTTCTGCAACCACGACAGTCCGTCCCAGTCGGGCTTGCTGCCGTCGGGGAAGTAGAAGTTGCCGAACAGGCTGTCGAAGTAGTAGCGGTCGTAGTAGCTGATGTTCCAGAAGACGGCCTGGAAGTTGCGTGCTCCCGTGGGCTGGTTCAGCGAGTAGACAATCTGCTCGAAGTAGTCGGTGATGACCTTGTCGAGCGTGCGCTGCCGGAGGCTCATGTCGACGACCTGGTCGGGATGCTGCCAGTAGTCCTTGCCGTATTCCTTCTGAATGAAGTAGTTCATATACATCAGGAACTCGGGTGTGGCGCACGCGCCTGCCAGCATCGAGCTGACGATGAAGACCATGTTGATGAACCCGCCGCAGAACGACTTGAGGTTTGTCGGCGCGGTGGAGTTGCCGCCGATGCCGGTGGTGCCGCCGATGAGCCAGGGATACATGGTTATCGAGGCGCAGTAGTTGGCGAGGCTGGTCTCGTCGTTCTTGTATATGAAATGGTGTGTCAGCAGGTCGATGTAGCGGTCGGCCAGTTCCTTGCCATACAGCTTCTTGATGCTCTCCGTCAGCAGGCGGCGGTTCAGGCGGATGAAGTTCGACTTGGGCAGCTCGCCGATGAGCGTGGCTATGTTCTTGTGCTCAACGTTGGCGTTGGCATCGTACTTGGAGCCGGTTGCGGCGTTCGACGCGGCGCAGTAGTCGGACAGGAACTGCATCTTCTCCAGTGTCTCGCGGTCTTCGGTGTGACGCTGGCGGTAGAGCATGAACGACTTTGCCACCTTGAAATACTGTTCGCGCATCAGTGCCTCCTCGACCTGATTCTGTATGTCCTCCACCTTTATGCCTTCACGGATGTCGAGATGGCTGATGATCTTCGACAGACTGCCGAGATCAAGAGGTTCGTTTACGGACGCGAATGCCTTGATTATGGCATTCATTATCTTGTCGAGCGAGAATCTGTCGGCCTTGCCGTCCCGCTTGGTGATGGTGAAATTCTGCATTTCCATTGTCATTTATATTAGGTGTTCCCTGTTCCTTTGTGCTGTCAAAGGTATGGATAAAAAGCAACACGTTTGTTCGTCCGCAGCAACATTTTTCCGTGTGCAAGACCGCCCGTTCAGAGAAACGTGTGTTTATTAACAGTTTACGGCAAAAGAAAATTTTCACCGTCGCGCAGTATGCAATTCCGGAGAACAGCACTACGCTTTTCCATCTGTAAAGTTTTCTTAAATGAGCCAATGTGTCATACATCATCAAGACGCCACGCTCCAATATCAACAAGTTAAACTCCTACACTTCAACGACTTACATATTAAATATGACATTGTGACATAACGCCGAAGAACAAGCAGAGTTTACAATAAAGTCAATCAGGCTGCTTTTGCAGATGCAGCGGACGGTGCCATCGGGCGGACACGTCCTGTGCCGTCAGAAGAAGAAATTGTACATTTGCAGTCGCAATGCGCCAACACGCACTTACAGGAGACCGACAAAATGAAAACAGACAAGAAAAACCTTATCACGGTGGAGCCGGCAACGGCAGAAGATGCAGAGTTCGTGGCAACGGTGATGGCAGAAGCCGTGGGTATGTCCGTCATGGAAGACGGCAGTACACCCGACGAGCACCTGACAAACATCTGCCGCCGCACCGACACGCTCTACTCATGGCAGAACGCCGTCATTGCCAAGGTCGGCGACGAGCCGGCAGGGGCACTCATCTCCTACGACGGACACGGCTATCATGAGGTGAAGCTCCGCACCTTCGGGCTTGTGCCCAAGGAAATGCTGGAGTTCGACATCGACAAGATGGACGACGAGACCGGCGACGGCGAGTACTACCTCGACTCACTGGCGGTGCTTCCGCAGCATCGCGGTCACGGCATAGCCTCACTGCTGCTGAAGTATGGTGTCGGGAAAGCACGCGAGAAGCACCTGCTGCCGATATTGGCATGCGACCCCGACAACGCCAACGCCCTGCGGCTCTATGTGAAGACAGGGTTCCGTCAGGAGGGCACCATGTTCATCTTCGGACACGAATACATGCGCATGGTGTGGCGCGACAGCCGTGATGACGGGGAGTGAAGGAGGCTGCCGTCAGGCTTCGTCCTTCTTCGCGTCGGTGAAGAGCGGCAGCTGCTCCAGCATGGTGCGCAGCGACAGTGCCACACGCGGAATGGTCTCCACGACGGTAAGCCCGACAAGGTCGTAGGCCGCCGCCACATCGTTGATGAGCTGCACGACCTCCTGCATGCGTATGCCGCGACGGTGGCTGTCGTTGTCGGTCGGCCGGCTCGATGAAGACATCATCTCCCCGGGGTCGAGCACGTCGAGGTCGAGGTGAATGAACACCTTGCCTACACCCGTGCCGCGCAGCCACTCCTTGACCTGTGCACTGCCGTCGGTGGTGATGTTGCGCGGCGACACGCCTTTCAGTCCCAGGTTGTCCTGCCACTCGTTCAGCCCCCGGTTCCACGCACGATAGCCCACTGCCAGCAGTTTCGATGCCGGAATCATTGCCGGCCACATGGTGTTGAACTCCTTGAGACGCTTGCCGAGCCACGCCATGAGAGCCATGGTATAGGGTATGGACACGTCGGGGCCGGCATCAATCCAGATGACCGCCATGTCCTTGAAATAGCGGCGCGCCAGATGACCGATGGGCACGACGCTGGCAGTGAAGTCGCCTGCCAACGACACAATGCGTGCAGGGTCGTGACGGCGCACGATGTCGCTGGTGAGCTTCGTCTGCCGCAACACGTTGTCATAGTTCTCCATGCCGAGTTTCGACTTGGGGTCACTCGCCTCTTCCGACAGCGGGATCTGCACCGTCGGAGCCGTGCTGCCGCCGGGCATGAGCATGCCGAGCAGCGACGACCCTATTTCATAGCCCTGACGCAAGGTGTCGGCACCTCGGTCCTGCGGTATCCAGCTCTCGTTCATTATGCCCGCGCTCTGCGGGAATATGAGCCTCAACGTCTCGGTCTGCTGTTGTCCCTGCGAGGCGTTGTCTGTTGTCTTGTCCATTTCTTCTGTTGTTCTTGCGATGTTTCCCGCACGTCCCCATGCGGCATGAGACCGCCACGGGGATGTGTGTCTGCAAAAGTAAGCATTTTTGCATTGCGGCAAGCGACGCCGTGGCAGCACGGGCAAATCCCAAGAAAAAGACCTGCGGACGGCCGTTTGTTGCCGCAATTGGAGTATCTTTGCGCTCGACAACCGCCTTAAAGAAGGGACATGACAGTTATGACACATACCATTCAAGCCAACGCCAAAGGCACACGCACGCTGCCGATCGACGACAGCCACCTCGCAACCATACGGAAATACAGCCTGTTCGACCACCTGACCGACAGCAACGGCATTGTCGACGAGAGCACTCTCGACAAGCTGAAGATGAACATCCGTTCGCTCATCACTGCCGACACGGGCGACTGTAGCGACCTGCTCGACCTGTGCATCGACGTGATCTACCACGACAACATGAAAGCCTTCGGACTACAGAACCTGATGCGGCTCTACGAAGAGCTGAAAGACACCATCGCCGCCGGCGAGACAGAGGGCGACGACGATGCCGCACAACCGGCAGACCAGACGCACGGCAATGCAGAGCAACAATGAGGCTGCCCGCAGCCATGTTGCCGGCAGTGGCGTACAGCCGCAGCTGACCGACTGGCTGCCGACGACGAAGAAGGAGGTCGAACTGCGCGGGTGGGACCGGCCGGACATCATCCTGTTCAGCGGCGATGCCTATGTGGATCATCCGTCGTTCGGGGCGGCGGTCATAGGGCGCACGCTCGAGGCCGAGGGCTACAAGGTCGCCATCGTGCCGCAGCCCAACTGGCGCGACGACCTGCGCGACTTCAAGAAGCTGGGACGGCCACGGCTGTTCTTCGGCATCAGCCCGGGATGCATGGACAGCATGGTCAACAAGTACACCGCCAACAAACGCTTGCGCCACGAGGATGCCTACACGCCGGACGGACGCTGCGACATGCGGCCGGACTATCCGTCGGTGGTCTACACCAAGATACTGAAGCAACTGTTTCCGGACGTTCCCGTCTTCCTCGGCGGCATTGAAGCCAGCATGCGCCGCCTGACGCACTACGACTACTGGGAAGACCGCGTGCGGCCAAGTATTCTCGTGGACAGCGGTGCCGACCTGCTGGTCTACGGCATGGGCGAGAAGCCCGTCGTGGAGCTGGCACGCCGCGTGGAGCAGGGCGAAGACCCGAGGCTGACACCGCAGACGGCATACCTCGCCGACGGCGACATCGTGCCGCAGGAGGACGACATCGTGCTCTACAGCCACGAGGAGTGTCTTGCGGACAAGAAGAAGGAGGCCGCCAACTTCCGCCACATTGAGGAGGAGAGCAACAAATACTATGCGCAACGCCTGCTGCAACGCACGGGCAGGCGCACGGTGGTGGTGAATCCGCCCTACCCTCCCATGACCGAAGCCGAGCTTGACAAGACCTTCGACCTGCCATACACACGCCTGCCGCATCCGAAATACAAGGGCAAGCGCATTCCGGCATACGACATGATCAAGTTCTCCATCAACCTTCACCGTGGCTGCTTCGGCGGCTGCGCCTTCTGCACCATATCGGCACACCAGGGAAAGTTCATCGTCAGCCGCAGCAAAGAGAGCATACTGCGCGAGGCACGCAAGGTCATCGGCATGCCCGACTTCAAGGGCTACATCAGCGACCTTGGCGGACCGTCGGCAAACATGTATCGCATGCACGGCCGCAACCGGGAGCTGTGCCGCCGCTGCAAGCGTCCGTCGTGCGCCCATCCGCAGGTGTGCCCCAACCTCAACAACGACCACCGTCCGCTGCTCGACATCTATCGCGCCGTCGACGCACTGCCAGGGGTCAAGAAGAGCTTCATCGGCAGCGGCGTGCGCTATGACCTGCTGCTCCACCGCAACAAGGACGAGGAGGTGAACCGCGCCAACCGCGAGTACATACGCGAGCTGATAGTGAACCATGTGAGCGGACGGCTGAAGGTGGCTCCGGAGCACACCGGTGAGGGCGTGCTCATGCTCATGCGCAAGCCTTCGTTCAAGCTGTTCCACGCCTTCAAGCAGATATTCGACAAGATAAACCGCGAGGAGAACCTGCGCGAACAGCTGATTCCCTACTTCATCAGCAGCCATCCCGGATGCACGGAAGAGGACATGGCGGAACTGGCAGTGGAGACCAAACGGCTCGACTTCCATCTGGAGCAGGTGCAGGACTTCACGCCGACACCCATGACGGTATCGACCGAGACCTGGTACACCGGCTATCATCCCTACACGCTCGAACCGGTGTTCAGCGCACGCACGCAGCGCGAGAAGCTGCAACAGCGCATGTTCTTCTTTTGGTATCAGCCGGAAGAGCGGCAGAACATCCTGCACGAGCTGCGCCGCATCGGACGCGAAGACCTCGCCACACAGCTCTACGACCGGCGGCCGGCAGGCCACACGCCGCGCCGCGACAGCCCGTCCAAACCACGCCGCAAGTAGAAAGCGGTGGACAGCGGAGCTACACCCACTCATAACAGACTGAAAATCAGCGTGTCCATGGACGTACAGCCACAGCCGTGTGGACGTACAGCCATAGCCGCGTGGACGTACAGCCACAGCCGTGTGGACGTACAGCCATAGACCTGTGGACGTACAGCCATAGATCCTATGGACGTACAGCCACAGACCCTGTGGACGTACAGCCACAGATTCTGTGGACGTTCAACCATAGAACCCGTGAACGTTCAACCATAGAATTGAGGTTTTTGATGCCCCGTACAGCCCACCATATTTATGGGAAAAAGGAGCTGCGAGACGGCACGACAAAATCGGTCGGGTTCGCTTTGCCCTGTCTCCGGCTTGCACTATCTTTGCCCGCAATAAATTAAGGAGAGAGACCGGAGTAACGATGAGCCAACAATATCCGTCGCAGCTGTTAGAGAGGGCTGTCAATGAGTTTTCCAAACTGCCCGGCATAGGCGCACGCACAGCCATGCGCCTCGTGTTGCACCTGCTGCGGCAGGAGACGCAGACAGTGGAGGCACTGGGACAGTCGCTCATCGACCTCAAGCACGGCGTCCGCTACTGCCACATCTGCCACAACATCTCCGACAGCGACACTTGCCTCATCTGCAGCGACCCACGACGGGATGCCACCACGGTGTGCGTCGTCGAGAGCGTGCGCGATGTCATGGCCATAGAGGCCACGCAGCAGTATCACGGATTGTATCATGTGCTGGGCGGAGTCATCTCGCCCGTGGACGGCGTGGGTCCGGCGGACCTTGAGATTGCCAGTCTCGTAGAACGCGTGCAGGCAGGAGACGTTCAGGAGGTCATCTTCGCCCTTAGCGCGACGATGGAGGGCGACACCACCAACTTCTACATCTCCCGCCGACTGAAGGACTGCGGCGTCAAGCTGTCGCAGATAGCACGCGGCGTGTCCGTGGGCGACGAACTGCAATATGCCGACGAGGTGACCTTGGGGCGCAGCATCCTCAACCGCACACCTTTCAGCAGCGGCATCTGAACGCCACATACCGCGACAATCAAAATGAAGAAGGAGAATATATGGAAGACGAAATCAAGCGAACCTGTCTGACACTGAAGCGGCTCTACGCCTACTACTGGTTTCTCGCCATTCTGCTGCTTGCCTACGGTGAGAGCAGTGCCTGTGCCTATGAGGGTGCGCTTGCCGACGACGTGCGGGCTGTCTACATCTTCGAGAGCGTCGTGATACTGCTCACGGCTGTGTGCGTCCCCTGTGGTCTGAAGCTGTTTGCCGTCAAGCTGAAGCGCAGCATAGCCCCATGTACCGACACACGCCGCGCACTTCACCTCTACACGGTGTGGAGCAGCACCCGCCTGCTGCTGCTGGCGTTGCCCCTGCTCGCAGGCATCGCGTGCTACCACTCCTGCCAAAGCTCTACAGGACTGCTCTGCGCCGCCATCTGCCTGTTGGCATCCCTGCTCTGCATCCCCGGCACAACGCGCATCACGAACGACCTCAACCTCGACCGTAACGACGGGTAAAGGCGTATCTGCCGCCTGCGTTTCGTCTTAATCGCTGTTTTTTCGCTTTAGAACGGGCAACGGTGCTTTTCCTGTCCGTAATTGCGTTCCTTTACACAATAGTATAGAAGTGTAACGTAATCTGAAAAACTATGAGTGAAGAACAGCAAAACAACGGCAAACTGAGCCGCAGGCACTTCCTGAGTCTGATGGGAGCGGGAGCGGCAACGGGCGCAGCCACACTGGTCGGCTGTGGCACCAAGACCAACAGTATCTATGATCCAAGCGGGAACCACACCGGCGACATTCCGGCCGACCAAATGACCTACCGCACCACGCCGACCTCGGGCGACCGCGTGTCCCTCCTTGGCTACGGCTGCATGCGCTGGCCCATGATGCCAAACCCGAACGGCGAGGGGCAAATCATCGACCAGGAGACGGTGAACGGACTTGTGGACTTCGCTATGGCGCACGGCGTGAACTACTTCGACACGTCTCCGCACTACGGACGCGGACAGTCGGAACGTGCCACAGGAACCGCCCTGGCACGCCATCCCCGCGAGAGCTTCTACCTCACGACCAAGATGTCTACCTTCCTCGACAGCAACGGCGACAGCCGCGAAGTGGCACAGGCCGGCTACGAACGTTCGTTCCGCGAGTGTCAGGTCAGCTACCTCGATTACTATCTCATCCACGGTGCAGGCATCGGAGGCATGGACACGCTCCACAAACGCCTGCTCGACAACGGTATGCTTGAGTTCCTGCTCGAGGAGAGGAAGAAGGGACGCATCCGCAACCTCGGCTTCTCGTTCCACGGCGAGCTGGAGGTCTTCGACTACCTCCTGGCCATGCAGGACAGCGGCGACCTGCGATGGGATGCCGTGCAGATACAGATGAACTACGTCGACTGGCACCATGCCAGCGGATGGAACACCAATGCCGAATACCTGTACAATGAACTCGTCAAACGGGGGATACCGGTCATCATCATGGAGCCGCTGCTTGGCGGACGACTGTCGAACATGCCGCAGGTGATGGTGGCGGAGATGAAGCGACGCAATCCGGACGACAGCGTAGCCTCGTGGGCATTCCGCTTCAACGGCTCACATCAGGGCGTGCTGACGTGTCTCAGCGGCATGACATACATGGAACACCTGCAAGACAACCTGCGGGCATTCGCACCGCTCAAGCCCCTCACCGACGACGAGATGGCGTGGCTGTCAGGACCCATAGCCGACCAGTACAGCGCGTTCCCCATCGTTCAATGTAACAGTTGCCAGTACTGCATGCCCTGTCCCTATGGCATCGACATACCGGGCATATTCGTACACTACAACAAGTGCGTCAACGAGGGCAACCTCAGCGACAGCCGTCAATCACCGGACTACCGCCATGCACGGCAGGCTTTCCTTGTGGGATATGACCGTAGCGTGCCACGTCTGCGGCAGGCCGACCACTGCGTCGGCTGCAACCAGTGCACTCCACTGTGTCCGCAACGCATACAGATACCGCAGGAGATGCAGCGCATCAACACTTATGTCGAGTCGCTGAAGCAGAACACGCTCTGACACGCCGCACCACAGGGCTGTACACACGCATCTGCACATTCATGGATCCCGACGACGGGCATCGTTGCTGTCCAAACTTGCCGATGCGTGTGTCCACAAACCAAAACGGCATCAAGAGCGGAAAGGAAACGGCCACAAAGTTGCCTGTCAGAGGTATAAACATTATCTTTGTTGTTGAAGCCCGTCTGAAAGAGCCGGTGCTGATTTTTCAACGGTACACATAAAAGACTAAGCAACAATGGCAGAGAAAGACAACATACCCGAGATGCAACCCTCGTTTGACACCATCCGCAAGACAGACGAGAACAACAACGAATATTGGAGCTCGCGCGACTTGAGCAGTGCAATGGGCTATTCTGCCTATTGGAAGTTCCAGCGTGTGGTCGACAAAGCCATCGAAGCAGCCAACGCCAAGGGCATGAAAATAGACGACCATTTCAACCACGCGGTTGATATGGTCAAGCTTGGTAGCGGCTCGTTTCGCAAGGTCGAAACATACCATTTATCGCGCATGGCTTGTCTGATTATAGCAGAGAATGCGGACAACAGAAAGGTGTCGGTCAAGCAGGCAAGGGAGTACTTCGGGCAGTCTGTCAGCACAACGGAGTTGGCAATTAACTCATTGAGTTCCAATATATTGCTATACAAATCAGCGCAAGGCGAGACGAAGATTGAGGTCATTTTCAACAGCGATACTTTTTGGATGTCGCAGAAGCGTATAGCCGATTTGTTCGGTGTGGACGTGCGGACAGTGAACTATCATTTGGGGCAGATTTATGAGACGGGAGAGCTGCAAAAAGGGGCAACTATCCGAAAAATTGGGATAGTTCAAACCGAGGGTGAGCGTGATGTGGAGCGTGCTCCTTTGTTCTATAATCTCGATGCCATCATCGCCGTGGGCTATCGCGTGAACAGCTATCAGGCCACGCAGTTCCGCATTTGGGCGACATCCGTATTGAAGGAGCTTATCATCAAGGGCTATGTTATGGATGACGAGCGGCTGAAGCAGGGCAGGCACTTCGACAAGGACTACTTCGACGACTTGCTTGAGCGCATACGCGAAATCCGCACGTCAGAGCGGCGTTATTACCAAAAGATAACCGACATCTATGCCGAGTGCAGTGCAGACTATGATTCCAAGTCCGAGGACACAAAGCTGTTCTTCAAGATGGTGCAGAACATGATGCACATAGCAGTGACTCACCAGACGGCAGCGGAAATAATCTACACACGCGCCGATGCGGAGCAGCCACACATGGGGCTGACAACATGGAAAAACGCGCCCGACGGACGTGTACGGAAATCGGATACCATCGTGGCAAAGAACTATCTGTCGGAAGAAGAACTTGACCAACTCAACAGAATAACGACATCGTTTCTCGACATTGCTGAAACCCGCGCACAGCGTCACATCGTGACCACGATGGACGACTGGCGCAAGCAACTCAGCCGGTTCCTTGAGGCTATGGACTACGAAGCAAGCACTTCGGCAGGAACAGTGTCACAAGAGAAAGCGAGGACAAAGGCGTATAGCGAATATGAGAAGTACAAGCCCATACAAGATTGTTTGTATGTCTCCGACTTCGACCGCTTCATTTACGGCAGCGACGAAGCATCTCTTCCTCCATTTGACCTCAATCCGAAAGAAAGATAGTCAGGGACACCGGCGAACCGAGATTAGGGATTAAATCGCTACTTTTGCACTCCCTAAACAAAGAATGAGAGTTGGCACCTATGATATATCCGCAGAACTTTGAGAAGAAGATTGAGTTCGACCAAATACGATCGTTGATAAAAGGTCACTGCCTGAGCACACTGGGTACGGACAAGGCCGATACCATGTGCTTCAGCGATGACTTCGGCACAGTGACACGCCTGCTGGACGAGACGATGGAGTTCGTCAGCATACTGCACGGCAGTGACGACTTCCCCTCACAGTTCTTCTTCGACATGCGCGGCGTGCTACAGCGCATACGCATACAGGGCATGTTTGTGGAGACACAGGAGCTGTTCGACCTGAGACGCTCGCTCGAGACCATACGCGACATCACGCACTTCCTGAAGTCCGGCGGCAACGACAGTGAAGACGGCGACGAAGAAAGCTCCGTGCCCTACCCTTGCCTACAGCGGAAGGCAGGTGACATCAATGCGTTTCCGAAACTCATAGACAGGATAAACAGCATCATAGGTCCCTTCGGACAAATCAAGGACAACGCCTCGCCCGAGTTGGCACGCATACGCCATGAGCTGAGCGCGACGAAAAGCAGTATCTCGAAGATTCTGAACGGAATACTGCGCAGCGCACAGACCGAAGGCGTGGTGGAGAAAGACGTTGCACCTACAATGCGCGACGGGAGGTTGGTGATACCTGTGGCTCCTGCACTGAAACGCCGCATAAAAGGCATTGTGCACGACGAGTCGGCAACGGGCAAGACCGTATTCATCGAACCCGTGGAGGTGGTGAACGCCAACAACCGCATACGCGAATTGGAAAGCGATGAGCACCGCGAGGTGGTGCGCATCCTCATGGCTTTCAGTGACGAGCTGCGTCCCATGGTGCCCGAACTGCTGATGAGCTATGACTTCCTTGGAGAGATAGACTTCATACGCGCCAAAGCCCTGCTGGCCGACAGCATTGGCGGCATAAAGCCTGCCATGGAAGACTGCCAACTGATAGACTGGGGAGCGGCTGTGCATCCGCTGCTGCAGATGTCGCTGCAAAAGCACGGGAAGAAGGTCGTGCCGTTGGACATAGAGTTGCAGGGCAAGCGCAGGATTCTGCTGATTTCCGGACCCAATGCCGGCGGCAAGTCGGTGTGCCTGAAGACGGTGGGGCTGCTGCAATACATGCTGCAATGCGGTCTGCCCGTGCCCATGCACGAAAGGAGCCATGCGGGAATATTCGGCAGCATCTTCATTGACATCGGCGACGAACAGAGCATCGAGGACGACCTGAGCACATACTCCTCACATCTGCAGAACATGAAGGTGATGATGAAGCAGTGTGACACGCGCAGCCTGATACTCATCGACGAGTTCGGCGGAGGCACAGAGCCGCAGATAGGAGGTGCCATTGCCGAAGCCGTGTTGGAGAGGCTGAACGCCAAAGGCACGTTCGGAGTGATAACGACACATTACCAGAACCTGAAGCACTTCGCCGAGAACCATGAAGGCGTGGTGAACGGAGCGATGCTCTACGACCGCAACCGCATGCAGGCTCTGTTCCAGCTACAGATCGGTCTGCCGGGCAGCTCGTTTGCCGTGGAGATTGCACGGAAGATAGGCCTGCCTGAAGACGTTATAGAGGAGGCATCGAAGATTGTCGGCAGCGACTACATAAACAGCGACAAATACCTACAGGACATCGTGCGCGACCGCCGCTACTGGGCCAACAAGCGGCAGAACATACACCAGCGCGAGAAGGTGATGGAAGAGACCATCGCACGGTATCAGAAGGAGATGGAGGAGCTGCAGAAGGAGCGCAAGGACATTGTCAGGAAGGCACACGAAGAAGCCGAAGCAATGATGCGCGAGGCCAACGCGAAGATTGAGAACACCATACGCAGCATCAAGGAAGCACAGGCGCAGAAAGAGGAGACGCGCAAGGCACGGCGGGAGCTGGAGGACTTCAAGCAACGGCTTGAGGAGGAAGCGGCACGCGAGCAGGACGACAGGATTGCACGCAAGATGGAGCAGCTGAAGCAGAGACAAGAGCGCAGGAAGGAACGCAAGTCAAAGAAGGCAAACGCCAATGACGACAACTCTGCCGCACTACAGGCACGGCAGGAGGCAGAACGAATGGCACGGATTACGCCGGGGGCGGCTGTGCGGATAAAAGGACAGAACACCGTGGGACAGGTGCTGGAGGTGAACGGCAAAAGCGTGACCGTGGCTTTCGGCAACATAAAGACGACAGTCACAGCCGAACGTCTTGAACCCACAACAGCACAACCGGTACATACCGGCACTGCACAGAAAAGCTCATATCTGAGCACTGCGACACAGGACGCGATGCACGAGAAAAGGCTGAACTTCAAGCAAGACATTGACGTGCGCGGAATGCGTGGCGACGAGGCGGTGATGGCTGTGACCTACTTCATCGACGATGCCATCCTGTGCGGCGTATCGCGCGTCAGAATCCTACACGGCACAGGCACGGGAGCACTGCGCACGCTGATAAGGCAGTATCTGTCAACGGTGAACGGTGTGGCAGACTACCACGATGAAGACGTGAGGTTCGGCGGTGCCGGAATTACTGTTGTTGACCTTGACTGATGCTGTCGGCATCGTCGCTGTCAAGCAGGTCGGACTTGCTTATCGTCACGTCACCACGGGCAGAGACGACAACGCTGAAAGGAACATAAAGATCGCTTTCGGGATAGCCCACGCTGGCTACGTACCGAAGCCCGTCAGGCACAACCTTATCGAATGTCAGCCCCTCAAGAAGAGCATGCTCCAAGAAATCAGAATCGAGATACTGTGCAAACGATGACTTGAGGAAGTCGCGCTCAAGCACCTTGCTGCCGCCGACAGTGAGCCGCAGAGTGATGCGGTTGTCAAGATAGCGTGCCCCACTCTCGTCAGAAGACACCTGCGGCAGACTTTCATCGGCACGGCGCACCACATAGGAATGGCACTGCTTGCCACGATACACGGTGTCAACGGTAGCCTCGATGGTCTGAAGACTGCGCACGCCTGTGACGGCAGAAACGCTGTCTTCCACTGACGAGGCGACCATGTAGTAGTCAGTACCGTCCTGTCCCTGACGAGCCTTGCCGCCACATGAGCACAACGCCAACGCCACGCACAGCACTACGGCCGGATGTCTGCCCGCAATCTTCATTCAGCCTCCGATGCAGCCTCTGCCGCTGTTGCAGCACTGCCGCCTTGCTCATCGTCGTCGTTGAAGTTGTCGATGCCGCTCTTGATGAGCAGATTATACCAACTGATGAGCTTGCGGATGTCAGACAGATGCACGCGGTCGCGATCGAAGTTTGGCAACACTGCCTGCAGATAGTCTGTGAGTTCGTCGGCAGTGGCTTTCTTGATGTCAATGGCTATGGGCGCACCGTTCTCCTTGGCCTTGACGGCATTGAGCACATCGCGCAGAGGCACATCCTCGGCATCGGTGTACATGGCAATGTCTCCCAAGGCAATAATCTTGTCATTGCCATAGGCGGGCATACGGCGTTTGTCGGCCAGAGACTCTACTATTATTATGTTCTTTCCGCTGGAAACGAGCTTGTACAGTCCCGGCTTCCCTGCGATTGACAAAATTGTTCTCAACATATCTTTATTCCTTTATCCTTATCTAAGTTAGAATTACGCTTCGGGGCGCAAATGTAAGTATTTATTTCAACATGAGCCTATCCATGAGCTGCAAAACCTGTGGCAGGAGCGGACGGCAACCGTCATTTACGATGCAGAAGTCCGAACGCCGCACCTTCTCTTCGTCGCTCATCTGCCTGCTGATGCGGTGCCTGACAGCATCGGCTGTGGTGTTGTCACGCGACATGACGCGGGCTATGCGCACATCCTCCGGTGCCGAGACCATGAGTATCTTGTCGACCACATCGGTGAAACGGGCTTCAAAGAAGATGGCAGACTCCACACCGACAAGGCCGCAGCCCTGCCGCGAGACCCAGCTGTCTATGTCGGCACGGACACGCGGATGGATGATGCCGTTGACGATGCGGGCATGGTCGTCAGAGGCAAAGAGATAGTCGGCAAGCATGGACTTGTTGAGCTTGCCGTCATCGCCGTATATGGCAGAGCCGAGCAACGAGATGAGCTTGTCGCGAACCACGGGGTCGCTGTCGGTGAGACGCTTTGAATTGCTGTCGCAGTCATAGACCGGAACGCCACAACTGCGCAGGACACGCGAGACAACACTCTTGCCGCTGCCGATGCCGCCTGTTATGCCGAGCTTAGTTTGCATCGTCGGACGAGTATTGTTCTATGATGAAATCGACCTTCGAAGGATTCAGGCGTATCTGCGTGATGCCCTGTGGCTGACGGCGCAGATGCACCGTGTATTTGGCGTCACCGAGCGTCACAAGCTCCTCGTAGGAGACCAATATGCGGAAGTCCTCGGCTGTGATGTTCTTGTAGTGGCTCATGGGAACCTGGAAAGTCACCTTCACCTTTGAGGGGAAAGCACGCAGTTCCTTGTCGGCAGGGAAGTTGACACCCTCAATAGGCACATCGACGGTCTTCTCCGTATATATGTCGACAGGCAGCGTGAGCTTGACGACATCGGGGACGAACTTCACCCCTCTGCCCGAGACAAGACGCACATCGGTACGCAGCGTGTCCTCAATCTGTCCGTAGTCCGTGCTCACGGTGCGGGCGGCGACGATGGTGTCGAACGCCGACGGTATGGCATAGACATCGACGGAATCCGGCGTGAAGAGCGTGTCGCTGACATAATACTGCCTGCCACCGCTGACACGTCCGCTGAAACGCACCGGCACTCTCTTGGTTTGTCCTTCGGAGTAGAAGTATTCCAGGGTGTCCGGCTGTATGGAGACAATGCGCGATGCGGAGCTTAGCTGTGCACTGACAGCACGCTGGAACGCAGAGGCAGGCAAAGCCACATGATTGTCGTGCGACTGGTTGTCCTCGAAGTTGAGCGTTACGGGATAGAACCGCCGGGCAAACAGATAGTTGAGCAACGCCGTTCCCTTGTCGTGCACGCGCACCGTGACCTGACTTGCAGGCTCCGAGGTTATGACGACATTGTCGGGCACGCCACGGAGCCTCACGGGTATGGACACCTCGGCCTCATACTCATTGTCGAGCGTCTGTAGAAGCCAAAAGCCCGCAGCGATGAGCACGAAGAGCAGATAAACGAAGAACTCCCTGCTTTTGTCGCTCAGCAGGAAGTCCCTTGTCTTTCGCAGCAACCTTAGATATGTGTGTTTAAGCTGACGGCTGCGCATGTTTCTCTTCTGCACGGTTCTTTACGTCATGATGGGGTTTGTCGCCGCTCACGTGGGGAGGGGACAGTCTCTCTCTTTACTTGGTATTGGCAGCCGCCGTCGCAGCATTGGCATCGGCAGCACCGGCAAAGATGGAGTTCTTGTCGACGCGCACCTTCACGTTGCGGTCTATCTCAAGCATCACGTCGTTGTCGTTGATTTCCTTTATGATGCCGTGTATGCCTCCTGCCGTCACCACGCTCTGGTTCACCTGCAACGACTTGCGGAAGTTCGATATTTCCTTCTGCTTCTTGTTCTGCGGACGTATCATAAAGAAGTACATTATGACGAACATCAGAATAAGCATAATCCACATGAGGCTGCTGTCGCCGGCTGCGGGAGCCTGAAGTAAAACTGTCATCGTGTTCATTGTGTCTCCTGTTTTTGGGGGTCTTTATAAAATGGTATTTACTGTCTCTGTGTTGCAAACATACTAATTCTTCAGCAACTTCCCGCTCTTTTTTAACACCTTAACTATTCCGTCGAGCGTGCCGTTGACGAAAGCTCCGCTCTTCGGCGTGCTGTAGACTTTGGCGACATCGACATACTCGTTCAGCGAAACGCTGACGGGGATATTCGGGAACGAGAGGATTTCGGCGAGTGCCGTCTGCATGATGACCACATCCATGAACGCCACGCGGTCAAGATCCCAGTTGCGAGTGTTGTCGCTTATCAGCTTGCGGTATGTCTCGCTGTTGAGGATGGTGTTGCGCAACAGCCTGATGGCGAAGTTGCGGTCGTCCTCATCCTTGAACTCCGGCAGCAATGGCTGTTCGTCGCCGTTTGCAGGGTCAAAGCGGTTGATGGTCTTCAGCACGAACGTGTCGACAATGTCCTTGTCGTCGTTCCAGTAGAGGCTCTGGTCTTCGAGCAGGTCGTCAAGCTCGGCATTGTTCTGTATGAAGGTCTTGTAGAGCTTGCGCCACAGTTCCCTGTCGGCGTTGTAGTCGGTAGTGTCGGCAACCATATATGCCTTATAGATATTGCTGTCCTCAATCTTCTCAAAGAGGCTCTTGACAAAGTCCGCCTGATCGTTCCAGCTGCGCTTCTTCTCGTCGATATAGTCGTTCAGCATCTTGTTTGCCTGAAGCTGTGCCACGAAAGCATTCTCGACAAAGCGCATATTGGGGTTCTTGTCCTCCTCCGTAAGAATTTTGTGATTTCGCTTCTTCTCTATGCGCTTGGCGGCATAGTCGGTTATGGCAACCATCAGCAGAAGCAGGTAATTGTAAAGGTCATACGCCTTGGAGATACTGAAGAGCAACTCTTTCTCGGCAGCATCAAGGTTTTTGTTTCCGTTCTGGTAGTACGCATACACAATCTGTATCACCTTCAGACGGATAAGAACTCTGTTTATCATACAAGAAAAATAAGACTTTTGTAAAAGACAATGTTTTTTCCGCTGCAAAAGTAGGCATTAAAAGTTTAACTTGGGAGTTCCTGATAGGTGTTTTTTCCGAGCCTTACCACGGCTCTTTCATTTAAAATGACCCGGATTTTTCCCTGACTGCGGTCGGTGCTCATATTATCTCTCATGTCAACACTCCGACACCCATAATGGCTGTCTATGAATGCCCGTCGTTGGGTTCTATGGATGCCC
>CAVDAU010000011.1:0-20228 GCA_963607015.1 Streptococcaceae bacterium | reverse complement strand
GCCATAGACCTGTGGACGTACAGCCATAGACCCTATGGACGTACAGCCACAGATTTTGTGGACGTACAGCCATAGACACGCTGATTTTCAGCGTTTTACAACGATACCAAGCATCGCACCCCAATGATGCCCTATGTTTGGAATCCAAACCCACCCGTCGTTGATCCTGCCGCTTTCGCCACAGCATTTTTCGCTTTGGCGGCACAGAACGACGGTCGTCCGACAGGAATGTCGAACTTTGGAGAAGCGTGGCACAGGCCACGGACAATCAGCAACCTATAACATAAAAACCATTAGAACATGAAAAGGACACATCTCATCGCAACATTGTTGCTGTCGGCGACAGCACTGACGGCAAACGCGCAACACAGTCTTGAACTAATCAGGGAGACAGAGCCGGTCTTCGAATTCTGCGAGGGCTTCGTCCCCGACCCGAGCGGCGAGTTCCTATACCTGACAAACACGCAGGGCAACCCCGTGGAGGCCGACGGCAAAGCCTACATCAGCAAGATAGACTTCGACGGCAACATACTGGAACAGAAGTGGGTGTCCGAGGGGATGAACGCGCCAAAGGACATCTGCCTCTACGGACGGAAGCTCTATGTGGCAGACCTGGCGGATGTCATCGAGATAGACATTGACCGGGCCAAGGTGACAAACAGATACACGATTGAGGGAGCGCACCTCAATCACAACGTCGCCGTGGATAGGCACGGGAACGTATATGTCAGCGAGATGTTCTCGGGCAGGGTCTACAGGATTGCGAACGGCGAAATATCGCTCTATGTCGACGGGCTAAGCTACACGGCAGGGCTGCTTGCCGACGGCGACGACCTGTATGTGCTGACCTCCGAGGGCTTCGCACTGCCCAATGCCGGAAGCATGCGACAGGATGCGCAACAGGCCGACAACCGGCAGACGCCACCGAGGATGGGAGCACAGCAAGACACGGGCAAGCTGATAAAGGTGGACAAGGACAAGAACATAACCACCGTGGCAAGCGGCATGAATCCGCTGGGCAACGGACTGCTGAAGGTGGCAGACAACGAGTTCATCGTCTCGTGCTGGTCGGGCGTGGCGTACTACATCAATGCCGACGGCACGGTGGACAAGCTGCGTGATACCCGCGAGGATCATGTGCCCTGTGGGCTGATGTACTACGACAAGGCCACGTCGAGGCTGTATATGTCCACTGACGAGTGCAACCGCGTACTGGTGTTCCGGCTAAACTAAGAAAGAGGGCAGAAAGCCTGATGCTTTCTGCCCTCCATGCAGATATTGCCGCTGCCGGCTCCTGCACCTCACGACGGATAGCCGCCGAGGTGCAGAGCCGCAGCCGTGTCATTTGAAGATTCTCGGTGCGAAGTCTGCCAAGTACTTGCGCCAGTTGCGCCAGATGTGGCCGCCGTCGGTCTCGACATACTCATAGGGATAGCCCTTCGCGTCGAGCTTGGCACGGAAGTCCTTGTTGCTGTTGTAGAGGAAATCGGTGTTGCCGATGGCCACATAGAACAGCGATGGACGGTTCTTGCTGCTGAACAGTGCGTCGAGCTTCTTGTCGAAGTCCTGATAGATGGGGCTTACGTTCGGGTCGGTCACGCCGATGGCTGCGCTGAACAAGCCCACGCTGCCGAACTTGTCGGGATAGTTGCAGCTGATGTAAAGGCTGTGGAAGCCGCCCATCGACAGTCCGGCAATGGCACGTCCTTTCTTGTTGGCCTGTGTGCGGAACGTCTTGTCGATGAAGCTGATGATTTCGGGGAATGCAGTCTCGAAAGAGCCTTCCATGGTCTTCGGCAGGCTCATCGTCGGCACGGTCAGACCCTCGGAGCCTTCGCCCGGGGCTGCCTCCATGGCGAGGTTGCCGTTTGTCATCACCACGATCATGGGCGTTGCCTTGCCCTGTGCAATCAGGTTGTCGAGGATCTGCGTTGCACGACCCTGTGTGTACCAGGCCTCTTCGTCACCGCCGATGCCGTGGAGCAGGTAGAGCACGGGGTATCTCTTTCCGCTTGTCTCGTAGCCTGCCGGAGTGTAGACCGTCATGCGGCGGTCCTTGTTCTCTGCCTGGCTGTGATACCATATCTTCGACACCGTTCCGTGGGGCACGTCCTGCACCTTATACAAGTCCACCGTCGGGTTGCCGTCGACATAGAGTATGTTGCTCACTGTCGACACGTCGCGGTTAAGGTAGACGTTGTTCATGTCGACCATGGTCTTGCCGTCGACAATGAACGAGTAGGTGTACATCTCGGGTGCCACAGGTTCGGGCGTGGTATACTCCCACAGGCTGTCCTTATCAATGAGGTCTGCCTGTCCCGCAGCATCGATGGTGCCGCGTCCGGGGATCTCGACCTTGCGTGTTGGCAGGAAGTCGCCCGTAACCTTTACCGTCACCGCCTTGGGCGCAACGAAGCGGAATGTCACTGTCTTGTCAGGATTTATCTCGGGCGAGGCCACGCTGGCGCGTCCCCACAGAGCCTGCTGTGCATGTGCCGCCGTGATGCCCATTGTCAGCATCAGGGCAGCTGTCATGAAGTATGTCTTTCTCATATCTTTATATGTTCTATGCTTGTGTTGTGTTATACCTTATTATATATGTAATGGTGTGCGTTCACTTGAAGAGCCTCGGTGCGAAGATGCTGAGGTAGTAACGCCAGTTGCGCCAGATGTGGCCGCCTTCGGTCTCGACGTACTCGTAGGGATAGTTGTGCTGTGTCATGTACTCACGCAGCTGGTCAACGCCCTGCTTCACGAAGTCGGTCTTGCCGCAGCAAATCATGTAGAGTGACGGACGGTTCTTGGCAGAGAACTGTGTCGCCATCTTGCCGTCGAAGTCGGTGTAGACATCGGTCGTGTACTGCTGGTTGTTGTTGCCGAGGCTGCCGCCTACGCTGGCACCGCTGAACAGACCCACGTAGCCGAACATCGTGGGATAGTATTTCGATATGTTCTCGGAGTGGAAGCTGCCCATCGACAGACCTGCGATGGCACGGTGGCCTTTGTCATTATAGGTGCGGAAGTTCTTCTCGATGAAGCTGACCACCTCGGGGAAATGCAGCTCGAAGGCCGCTTCCTTGGTCTGCACACGGCTGCTGCCGCCCATCGACGGCTGCTTGAATCCCTCGACGCTCTCGCCGGGGGCTGCTGTCTGCCATGCGTTGCCGTTGGTCATCACGACAATCATCGGCTCTGCCTGTCCGCCGGCAATCAGGTTGTCAAGGATCTGCGTTGTACGTCCCTGGGTGTACCATGCCTCCTCATCGCCACCGGCACCGTGGAGCAGATAGAACACGGGATAACGCTTGCCGCTGGTCTCATAGCCGGCGGGAGTGTAGACCGTCACACGGCGGTCGGTGCCGATTACGTCGCTGTGGTACCACATCTTGCGGACCGTGCCGTGCTTCACGTTGTTGACCGAGTACAGGTCTCCCTTGTCGCCGCTGTCCTTCTTGATGATGAAGTAGTTGGTGATTGTGGCCACGTCGCGGTTGATGTAGACGTTGGCGGGGTCGGTGGTCTTCACGCCGTCAACGATGAACGTGTAGGTGTAGTAGTTGCTCTCCAGCGGCTCGGGCGTGGTGAACTCCCACACGCCGTCCTTCTCAATAAGGTCGGCAGAGCCGGCTGTCGCCATCTTGCCGAAGTTCGGAACTTCGATTGTAGCCTCGGGCAGGAAGTCGCCTGTGATCTGCACCCTCACGGCCTTTGGGTCTTGATAGCGGAACGTAACGGTGTTGTCCGCATTCACCTCGGGAGACTTTATTGATGCGCCTCCCCACAGAGCCTGCTGCGCCTGTGCGGTCAATGCCGCAGAGAACAAGCAAGCTGTCAATAACAGTTTTTTCATGAATTTGATATTTAGATATTTGAATTTTGTTGTCTCAAAAACAGAACGAACGTCCCAAAGGTAACAAAAGTTCCCTCACAGGACGCCCGTCCCTCTCGAATTATTAACCTAAACGTATGAATAGCATGTCCGCAATCATGGCAGCAAGTCGTTTATCTCGCCTGTGTACTGTGCGAAGATTCCCTCCTTGCCTTGGTTTATAGTAACAGTATAGATGGAGCCGTCAAGGGTCACCTCTATGTCGCCGGCTGTCACCAGGCTGATGGTCTGTGCACCGTCGGCCACCGTGTACCACAGCGTACCGCCCTGCACCATCCAGCTGTATGTGCCCCATGTCATCTCGTACTCATAGCCTGCAACATATCCCGTACCCGGGGCGTAGGTTCCGGGATGCAGCTTGCCGTCGGCACTGACGAACACAATCTGAAAGTCGTTGCCCTCGCCGGTATAGGTAGTGGTGTATGTCGTCATGTCGAAGGTCGACGTGTAGCCGCCGGTCGACAGCATTACGGTCACCGTGCCGTCGCCATTGTCGGTCGCGCTCTTCAGTATCGACAAAGCCACAGGATCATCAGGCTCAAACACCATCTCCACAGATCCGGAATTGATGCGGTATGCCTTGCCATCCTCGGTGAACAGGACACACTGGTTCACGGTGTATGAGTCGCCGGACTTGGACAGATCCAACGAGCCGTCGACAACCCTGCTTCCTGCAACGTTGCTGTCTGTTCCGAAGTTGCCGCTCTTGACCTCCCCGCCAACAATGGCTGTATACTTCGTACCCAACAGGTAGTATTGGTTGGTCACCAACTCCATGTTGATATCCACGCCGGCATCCGTACCGAACTTCACGGTGTATGTGCGCAGGTTCCCGTCCTTGACTTTGTCTGCCACGGCAGCCGATGTTATGTTGACTTCTGACGGAGCGGCGTAGATGTCCTCCAGCGGGTCATGGGCATCGTCCACGCATGCCGTCAGGCCTGTTCCTGCAAGAACAGCCGCAGCCATTCCGAGGAACGCCGATTTCAATATATGTAGTCTCATATTCGTATGCTTTTGATTTTTCTTGGTTTGTAACTCTTGTGCCATTACCATCCGGGATTCTGGATGATGTTGCTGTTCAGACGGACTTCCGTGCCGGGGAACGGCAGCAGTTCGTGCTTGCCCTGCTTGAAGCCGTAGAGGTTCGCGTTCGTATTGTAGGTGGAATATGTCACCTGACCGTTCGGGCCGAGCATAGGCAACTTCTCGCCCTGGTTCTTCAGCAGGTCGTAGGCTATGCCCCAACGGGTGATGTCCATCCAGCGCGTGTATTCGCCGCACAACTCGATGCGTTTCTCACGGCGTATCTCGTCGCGCGTGTATCCGCTCTTCGTCGGTGCTTTGGCACGTGTGCGTATCAGGTTCATCATCTCGTCGGCCTTGCTGTTGTTGCCTGCCTCAAAATAAGCCTCAGCGGCACACAGGATGACTTCGGCATAACGCATCCAGCGCGGGTTGTTGTCATCGACCATGCCGGAAGTTCCTGACGGCGACTGTTCGTTGAGGAAACGCCACTTCCACATGAAGTAGCCCTCGTTGATGATGCTCTGCTTGACGCTCCACCCCATTTCCTGTATCTGCGCGAAAGTCTTCATGGTCTGGTTCAGGCGGTAGCCGTTCTCACCCTCGACAGCCACAAAATCGTCATACAGGCTCTGCTGCGGCACGAGGAAGCCCCATCCCTGAGTAGATACAAGTCCGCTGTAGTCGGCAGGCGCGTTCATCTTGTCTATGCGCCAGTGGCACATCACGCCCGTGAGGTCGAAGTTGTTCCACTGGTTGTTGTCGTCGCTTATGCGGTTGGACTCGAACATGCTCTCCACGTTGTGCTTGTGGCTGTAGCCAAGGATGTCGCCATAGTCGCCCGTGTAGAGTGCGTACTTCCCGCTGTCGATGACTTTCTGGAACTGTTCGGCTGCCTCGGAGTACTTGTTCTGCCACAGGTATGCCTTTCCCAACATGGCCTGCGCAAACTGCTTGGTCACACGCCATGTGCTTGTGTCGTTGACATCGGTCTTCTCGGGCATGTTGGCTTCGGCTATAGCCTCAGTCAGATCTTGCTCGACAAACGCCCAAAGTTCTTCCTTCGCGCCATTGGGCTGACTGTATTCGCCGGATTCAAGCTCGTGGTCCACGATTGGAGGTGTTCCCCAAAGGTTTATAAGGTTGAAGTAGCACCACGCACGGATGGCCTTTGCCTCGGCACGGCAACGGTCCTGAACTGCCGTTCCGCCCTCAACATGGCCAAGGACGACATTGCACTTGTATATGATTCTGTAGTACGACTGGAACAGTCCCTCAATGTAGTCTGCTTCAGTGCCATAGGTGAACTCGTTGAACTGCTCGAGGTCGGAATTGTCGTTACGCGCTCCGCCACCGCTCCAGAAGTCATCGCCCATGGCGTTCAGGATCATGTGGAAATTGTACTTCGAGCTGTTTATCTGTATGTAGATGGCTGTCACGGCCTCCACTGCTTCATCGTCGTTCTGATAGAACGTGTTGTAGTCCAGTACGCCATGCTCCTGAATGTCGAGCCGGTCCTCGCAGGAAGAGATTCCGGCAGTGAGCATGGCAGCACAGACAAGGCTGTATATGAATTTCGATTTCATTGTATTCAAATTTAAGTGATGTTTATATTCCATTACAGTGTGAGGCTGAGACCGAACACCATCTTCTTCGATGTGGGATATGAACCCTTGTCCACGCCGAGCGAGGAACCGACACCTGTGATTTCAGGATCAAGGCCGGGATAGTTGGTGAAAGTAAAGAAGTCTTCCAGCGAACCATAGACGCGGATATTCTCAAACCCTATCTTTTTCATCCAGCTCTTCGGGAGCGTGTAGCCGAGCTGTATCTGCTTTATCTTGAAGTATGAGCCGTCCATGACCATAGCGTCGGAGGTCATGTAGTAGTTCATGCCATTGGCACCGGCACGCGGATTGGTGGCTTTCAGGTTCTGCTCTGCCGTGTTTGAAGCCTTCCAGCGGTTGTCTGTCAAGGCTGTGAGCTTGTTCACGTAGTAGTCAGTACGGTTGAGACAGCAGAAGATGTCGTTGCCTTGGGAACCCGTGCCGAACACAATCAGGTCAAGTCCCTTCCATGCAGCGGTCAGCGTGATGCCGTATGTGAAGTCTGCCAGACCCTTTCCTATTTCTGTCTTGTCGTCGGCCACAGGAGCATCGGTCACGTTTCCGTCCTTGTCGTAGAACAGTGGGTCGCCGGTGTCGTGGTTAAGTCCTGCATATTTGTAGCCGTAGAAATACCATGCAGGCTTGCCGACCTCAAAACGGGTGATGGCTCCGTAGGTGTGGAACGATGTGCCGTCGATAGCGTCGAGAGACTCGTGGATATAGGTGACCTCGTTCTTCAACGTTGCTATGTTGGCACGTACTCCGTAGCTGAAGTCGCCGATGTTGTCGCGCCAGCCGAGTTCAAACTCAAATCCCTTGTTGGTGATGTTGCCGGCATTGACAGGCGATGCCGTGTTGCCCACAACAGTCGAAGGCGTAATGCCGGTCACGATGAGGTCTTTGGTCTTCTTGTTGAAGTAGTCTGCCGTGAAGCTCAGCCGGTTGCCCAGGAAGCGGGCGTCAATACCGATGTTTGTCTGCTCCGAGGTCTCCCACTTCAGCTTGTCATTGCCGGTGGACGAAGGGGCATAGCCCACGAGATATTCCAGCCCGTTGCCTGTGGGGTAAGAGCCTGTGGATGCTATCACGTTGGCATAGGCATAGCTGCCGAGAGAGGCTGTGGAGCCGTTCTGTCCCCAGCTTGCACGCAGCTTGAGCTGGTCGAGCCATCCGCGCGTGCTCTCCATGAACTTCTCCTCGCTGACTGTCCAGCCCAAGGATGCAGCGGGGAAATAGCCCCAACGCTTGGCCTTGGGAAGCACGCTCAGGTCGGCTGCGTCAGCACGCAGGGAGAACTGTGCCATGTATTTGTTTTCGTAGTCCCAGTTCAGTCGGCCGAAATAGGCCAGCTTCTTCACGTAGCTTGGCTCTGCTCCGCTAAGGCTCTTGCGTGCCGTCGCGGTGGTGTATGCGAAGTAGTAGAACAGCGGATTGTCCACCTTCACGCCTATATCGTCCGTACCCGTATAGCTGCCGTAGATGCCGTAGTTGCGGCTCGAGCTGAACGAAGTACCGAGCATTATGCTCGCATTGTGCTTGCCGAAGCTGCGGTTATAGTTCAGGAAGTTCTCCCACTGGTAGTAGCTTGGATGATATGTGCTGCCGCTCAGTGTCATGACCTGTGTCATCATCTGCGGGCTGGCAAAATAGTCGTTGTTGTAGCCATACGACTCCGTGGCACCGAGACGATAGCTCAGGCGTGTGGTGAACAGGAAGTTCTTGAACGGAGTGATGTTGAGATACGTCGTGCCGGTTATGTTGTGGCCGGCGTTCTTCGTCGTGGAAGCATCGCGCATGACGAGAGGATTGGTGGTGTTCGACGTGATGTAGGCAGACAGACCGTAGTAGTTGCCGTTGCCGTCGCCGAGAATTTCCAAGTCCGTGGACTGCATCCAGTTGCGCATATACTGAGGCATGTTCTCGAGCGTATATGAAGGAGCAGTCAGGGGATCGTACTGGATGACCGAGAGTATGGGAGAACCATACTCTGTCCCCTCACCCACAGACTGGCTCTTGTAGTAGTCTATCTGGTTGTTTGTGCCCACTTCGAGCCACGGCTTGATTTTCCATGAGGCATTGACCATGCCTGTGAAGCGTTCGTAGGAGTCCTTGTCGCCTTTCAGCATACCGTCGTTGTTGAGGTAAGATGCAGACACATAGATCGACGCCTTGTCCGAACCGGCAGACACGGTCAGGTTGTGACGCTGCATGATCGAGGTCTCGAACGCCACGTCCGCCCAGTCTGTATTGGTCTTGAAGTCCCAGTTCTTGTAGAACTCTTCCATCGTTATGAAGCCCGGCTCGGTGAAGTACTCTATATACTGTTCCGAGTTCATGGTCTTGGGAACCTTGTTCAGGCTCTGCGCCGTGAGCTGGAAGTCATAGGTAATCTTGCCGTTGCCCTGGCCTTTCTTTGTGGTGACAAGGATGACACCGTTGCCGGCTGCCGCACCGTAGATGGCTGCCGAAGCACCGTCCTTGAGGACCTCCATGGACTCGATGTCGTTGGGGTCAATCGTGCTGATGTCGCTGGCTATACGGCCGTCGACCACATAAAGAGGAGAAGAGTCGCCGTTGGAGGCAACGCCACGGATGCGGACAGACGATGTAGCACCGGGCTTGGCAGACGAGCTGAGCACCTGCACACCGGCAGTCTTGCCCTGTAGTGCCTGTGCCGCATTGGTTATGGTGCGAGCCTGCATGTCTTCGCTCTTGACCTGCGAGACGGCACCCGTCATTGAGCTTTTCTTCTGCACGCCGTAGCCGACAACCACAAGCTCGTCGAGCATCTGACTGTCTTCTTTCATCACCACGCGCATGGGTTGACCGGCAACAGCCTTGACTTCCTGGCTGACATAGCCGACATAGGAAAATTCGAGTATCGAACCACCGGACACCGACAGCGTGAAGTTGCCGTCAAGGTCGGTAATGACACCATTCGTCGTACCTTTCTCGAGCACCGTAACGGCCATTAGCGGCTCGCCTTGCTCGTCCACTACGGTTCCTGTGATCTGCACGACCTGCGCCATCAGTACGGGCAAACCCGCAAGAAGGAGCATGGCAAAGACCAGGAGCCTTTTCAATCTGAAGTTCTTCATAGGTATTTAATTAAGTTAGTATAAAAGGTTCTGTCATCTGAAATCCGTCCGTCACAGAATGACCACATGATTTCCGGTGCAATATTACGCCATCGCCATGTTCAATACTTTCGTGTGCGTTCACACGGCTTTCACATGCGTTCAACTGTTTTCACGATTGTTCACATAGGGTCGCAACCTGCCTGAAAACCCGATTTATTGCTACCTTTACGCATCCGCAAAAAAACTTGGAACGATGAAGAGATACACCTTATTATATTATATGCGCACCGGCTTTGTCTCCGCTCTGTGCATCGTCATGTCACTCGCATCTCTACTTTCCGCATGCAGTGCGCACACAGTAGAGGAAAATGAAGCCGCCACCGTTGCCGTCACGCAGCAGGATGAGGAAATCAGCCACGTCATCTCCACTGAACTCTCCAACCAGCAGATAACGGGGTTTGCCGAGGATGCAGACGGCTATATGTGGATTGCCACCCACCGAGGACTTAACCGCTACAACGGATACGACTTCTATCAGTACTACTGCACCGACGACAGCACGACACTGCCTGACAACCAGCTGACCTTTGTCTACAATGACAGCCGCAACCGCCTGTGGGTCGGTTCTGTCAACGGTGCCTGCTACCGCACCGACGACGACAGATTCCGGCGTGTGTCCATAAATGACAACACGAGCCACAACGGCATCCAGATTGTGGAGAACAGCAAAGGACGGTTGTTCCTGAACATCGTCGGCAGTTTCCTCGTGTTTGACGAGGACAAGGAGAGCTTCCTTGAAGAAGTGCACATCGGCGCGGATTCATACACCATGCGGCTGTATGTGGACGACAACGACAAGCTGTGGGCAGTGTCGGGCATGACAATAAAGACGTTCGACAGCAACACCCTGACGCTCGAAGACTCCATACCGATTGACCGGTACATGAGACTGTCATGCCGCATGGACGACGAGATATGGATGTACGACAGCGGTGAGTTCCGCATCTACGACATGAAGCAACATTCGTTCAAGCCCGTACCGACAGCCATAACATCCAATGTGCAGCTCAGGAACAGTTCCGTGAATTGCCTCTATTCGCACGACGACAACATCATAAGTCTATATACCTACAACGGAGTCTTTGTCTACGACAAGCGCAGCGGCATGCTGGCCCACCAGTCGGACATGGGCTTTGACGTGGCTTCAGACGAGTTCTTCGCCACTCTGGCATATACCGACAAGAAAGGAAACCTGTGGCTCGGCTCGGCCTATCAGGGATTTGCCATCCGCAATGCAGAGAAGATGGCATTCAACTCAAATACAGCCCTGACGGCATTGATGCGTGGCAAAAGCGTGCAGAGCGTCATCAACGACGGACACGACAATCTGTGGATTGCGACCACCTACAATGGTCTGTACCATTATAATACCGGCACGTATGAGGTCCGGCACTACGACATTGAGAGTTTGCTTTCGGACAGGCACGGCAACAACCAATATGCCTACAGCCTCTACCTTGACCGCGACAGGAATCTGTGGGTCTGTATGTCGGGAAACAAAGTGGCGAAATTCAAGTGCGAGAACGGACAGCTGAAGCTACTCAAGTCCTACGATGTCTTCATGCCGTTAAGCATTTATGAAGACAGCAACGGCACGGTATGGGTCGGCACCTACAGCGACTACATCTATACCATGGCACGCGGCGAAGACCACTTCACGGCACACAGTGCGCTGAATGCTCCTTTCAGCTACACATCACTGATCACAGAGCTGAAAGACGGGACTGCCGTAGGGCTGACATGGGTGGTCGGGATGCAGACACTCAATCCCGACAAGCGCAGGCTGGAATGGACAGAAACAATGTCACGCAACATAAAGGACGCACTGCGCCGCAGCATTTTCCTGCCCACATGTCTGCTCGAGGACAGCAAGGGACGCATCTGGCTGGGTACGGTTGCCAACGGAATACTGCTGTACAGTCCGGAGACCCAGGCCGTTGAACGTGTCAGCGGACTGACGTGTACCGACGTATGTTCAATGGAGGAGGACAGAGAGGGACGCATTTGGGTAAGTACCATGAACGGTTTGTCGCTGCTCGACCCCTCCACACTCACGTTCAAGACGTTCTATGCCTTTGACGGATTGGCAGGCAACCAGTTCTTCGACCGTGCCAGCTGCCGGCTTAGCGATGGCACGCTCGTATTTGGCGGCAACAGCGGACTGACCATATTCTCGCCTTCGACAGCTACCGACGTGCATGAACTGAAACTCATGTTTGAAGACTTGAAAATCCACAACAACGTGATACAGCCCTCGGCAGACGGCAGAATCAGCCAAAGGCTTTCAGGAACCCCGACAATCGACCTCGACTATACAGACAGCGAGTTCAGCATTTCCTATGCCGCCCTCGACTACGGCATGGGCAACCAGCAGGTGCGCTACCAGTATCGCCTTGAGGGCTTCGACCACTATTGGGTCAATGCCAATACAGTCCGCGAGGCATACTATGCCAACCTGCCTGCCGGCAAATATACATTCCACGTCAGGGCTACCAACGGACAGGGCGACATTGTCGGGCAAAACAGCATCCGGCTGAATGTTGCCCCCGCACCATGGCGCACTTGGTGGGCCTACATGCTGTATGCCGCAGCACTGGCGGCACTTGTCTGGTTCATCATCGACAGCTATCTGCGCGTCAGGATGTCAAGGCAGAACGCTCTTCAGTCCGAACGCGAGAAGGAGCATGAGCGCAACGTCAACCGGATGAACATGGATTTCTTTGCCAACGTCAGCCATGAGTTCCGCACGCCGCTCACCATAATATCGGGACCCATCGAGCAGCTGTGTGCCGACACGAGCATAGACGGGGAGAGCAAGCATCTGCTCCACATCGTGCAGAACAGCGTCAGGCGCATGCTCCGCCTGGTGAACCAGCTGCTCGAGTTCCACAAGCTGGAGAACGACACCCTCAAGCTGACCGTCCGCGAGGAAGAAATCACCTCATTGCTGCAACAAATCACCGACATCTTCACCGTAAACGGGAAAGAGAAGAACATCGAATTCAATATCTACGGGCTTGAAGACAGCCTCACGGCATGGATCGATGCCGACAAACTTGAGAAGATAACGGCAAACCTGCTGAGCAATGCCTTCAAGTTCACGCCGTCCGGCGGCAGAATCACGTTCAGCTTCGACGTGGTAACACGTCAGGAAGCTGCCGCATCATTCCCCCTGACAGACAAGGACACAGACACACAGTATATCAAGATCAGTGTGAAGGACAGCGGCTGTGGCATTCCTGCCGGTGAGGAGAAACAAATCTTCGGCCGCTATTACCAGCTCGACAAGCATGGCGACAAGGAGTCGCAAATCGGCACGGGAATAGGACTGAACTATGCCCAAAGCCTTGTGAGGCTGCACCACGGCCACATCAAGGCAGAGAACCGCAGCGACGGACAGCAGGGTTCGGTGTTCAGTTTCGTGCTGCCGGCAAACGAGTCGTCATACAGCGAGTCCGAGAAGAAGGTAAGCAGCGGACAGGAAGTCCTGTTCCCGCTACAGGACTACAACATGAACGAAGCGGACAATGACAGGGACGCAACCGACGGCAGGAAGAAGATACTCGTGGTCGACGACGACATTGACATCGTCGGCTATATGCGCACGATGTTGTCGGGCGACTATCATGTCGTGAGCTGCTTCGATGCACAGTCGGGACTGAAGCTGATGCAGGACGATGCTCCCGACCTTGTCATCAGCGACGTGCTGATGCCGGAGACAAACGGCTATGAGTTCTGCAAGCAGATAAAGGACAACATCCAGTTGTGCCACATACCGGTCATATTGGTGACTGCCAAGGCCACCACCGAGAACCAGATAGACGGACTGGAATCGGGTGCCGATGCCTATGTCGTCAAGCCTTTCGCACCGTCATATCTGAAAGCCCTGATCCACAGCCTGCTACAGAACCGCGAACGCGCACGCCAGATATTGGTGAAAAGCACGCAGACGGCAGAAGTGCCGCAAGACATACTGCTGCCGCAAGACAAGAGCCTGATGAACGAAGTGTACAGCATCATGGAGAAAGAGCTGAGCAACACCGAACTCGATGTCAGCCACATGACCGAGATGCTTCACATATCACGCACCAAGCTGTACTATAAGATCAAGGGACTCACGGGCATGAACCCCAGCGTGTTCTTCCGTTGCTACAAGCTGAACCGCGCCGCCGAACTCATCAAGGAGGGCAAATACAACATCTCGGAAATAGCATACATGACAGGGTTCAACACCCTGTCCCACTTCAGCACCAGCTTCAAGAAGCAGTTCGGGGTGAACCCCAGCGAATACAAGTAAAAAGGCTTTACTTGTATTCGCTCCAGCTCTTTATTGCCAAGTCGTCGAGCGTCAGCGTGCAGAACGCGTTGATGAACGCGCTTGCCAGACGGGCGTTGGTAATCAGAGGGACATTGAGGTCGATGGCGGCACGGCGGATCTTGTAGCCATTGTCCAGCTCACCGGCAGAGAGATCCTTCGGGATGTTGACCACCATGTCTATCTGCTTGTGATGGAGCATGTTCAGGGCCTGCGGCTCGTTCTCCTCGCTTGGCCAGTAGACCAGCGTGTTCTCAATGCCGTTATCGTTCAGGAACTTGCTCGTGCCTCCCGTCGCATACAGCTTGTAGCCCTTCTGCTGAAGCATCTTCGCTGCCGACAGCATGTCGACCTTCTGCTTCATCGTGCCGGTGGACAGCAGTATGTTCTTCTTCGGTATGCGGTAGCCAACGGACAGCATCGCCTTGAGCAACGCGCTCGACGTGTCTGCCCCTATGCAGCCGACCTCACCCGTCGATGCCATGTCGACACCGAGCACGGGATCTGCCTTCTGCAGGCGGTTGAACGAGAACTGCGAAGCCTTGATGCCCACATAGTCGAGGTCAAACAGGTTCTTGTCCGGCTTCTGCACCGGAATGCCGAGCATTATCTTCGTGGCAAGCTCAATGAGGTTTATCTTGAGCACCTTGCTGACAAACGGGAAGCTGCGCGATGCACGCAGGTTGCACTCGATGACCTTGATGTCGTTGTCGCGGGCCAGATACTGTATGTTGAACGGTCCCGAGATGTTCAGCTCATGGGCAATCTGGCGGCTTATGCGCTTGATGCGGCGCACGGTCTCCACATAGAGTTTCTGCGGCGGGAACTGTATGGTGGCATCTCCGGAGTGGACACCGGCAAATTCTATGTGCTCGGATATGGCGTAGGCAATGACCTCACCGTCCTTTGCCACGGCATCCATCTCCACCTCCTTGGCGTGTTCCATGAACTTGCTTATGACCACAGGGTGCTTCTTCGACACGTTTGCCGCCAGCTTCAGGAAGCGTTCCAGCTCGTCGTTGTTGGAGCAGACGTTCATGGCTGCGCCCGAAAGCACATAGGACGGACGCACCAGTACGGGGAACCCCACCTTGTCAACGAAAGCCTTGACATCGTCCATTGATGTCAGTGCGCTCCACTCGGGCTGATCCACTCCGATGCGGTCGAGCATCTCCGAGAACTTGTCACGGTCCTCGGCATTGTCTATGCTGTGTGCGTCGGTGCCGAGGATAGGAACATTCTCTGCGTCAAGACGCATTGCGAGGTTATTCGGTATCTGTCCGCCGGTGGAGACAATCACGCCGTGCGGCTGTTCGTAGTCCAGGATGTCGAGCACGCGCTCAAACGTCAGCTCGTCGAAGTACAGGCGGTCGCACATGTCATAGTCCGTAGACACGGTCTCGGGATTGTAGTTTATCATGACACTGCGGTAGCCGCCGTCGCGTATGGTGTTCAGTGCTTGAACGCCGCACCAGTCAAACTCCACCGACGAGCCGATGCGATAGGCTCCCGAACCGAGCACCACCACCGAACGGCCGTCATTCTCATACTCAATGTCGTTGGCTGTGCCGCTGTAGGTGAGATACAGGTAGTTGGTCTGTGCCGGATATTCTGCCGCCAGCGTGTCAATCTGCTTGACCACGGGAATAATGCCCAAGCTCTTGCGGTAACGGCGGACATCCAGGACGCCGTCATCCATGTCTTCCTCCAGACCAATGGCGCGGGCAACCTGGAAGTCGCTGAAGCCATAGACCTTTGCGCGTCGCAGCAAGTCGGCAGGCAGGTCTGTCAGCAGCGAATGGTTGTTGCCCCACTTGTGAAGCTCGATGCTGACGTTCATGATGTTCATCAGCTTGTCGAGGAACCAGCGGTCAATCTTCGTCAGGTCGTGGATGTGGTCAACGCTGTAGCCTGCACGCAATGCCTTCGAGATGACCAGGATGCGCTTGTCCGTAGGCTCACACAGGGCCTTGTCTATATCGGGAATCTCCAGCTCCTTGTTCTCCGTGAAGCCGTGCAGCCCCTGCCCTATCATGCGTATGCCCTTCTGTATGGCCTCCTCAAACGTGCGGCCAATGGCCATGACCTCTCCCACCGACTTCATGCTCGAGCCCAACTCGCGGTCCACGCCACGGAACTTGCTCAGGTCCCAACGCGGAATCTTGCAGACCACATAGTCAAGCATCGGCTCGAAGAAAGCCGACGTCGTCTTGGTGACAGAGTTCTTCAGCTCGAAGAGTCCGTAGCCCAGGCCGAGCTTGGCTGCCACGAATGCCAGGGGATAGCCTGTGGCTTTCGATGCCAATGCCGACGAACGGCTCAGGCGGGCATTCACCTCGATGACACGATAGTCCTCACTGGCAGGGTCGTAGGCAAACTGCACGTTGCACTCGCCCACAATGCCTATATGGCGGATGATTCTTATTGCCAGCTCACGCAACTTGTGATAGTCGGTGTTGCTCAATGTCTGCGACGGGGCAATGACGATGGACTCGCCGGTGTGTATGCCCAGCGGGTCGAAGTTCTCCATGTTGCAGACGGTGATGCAGTTGTCATATTTGTCGCGCACAACCTCATACTCAATCTCCTTCCATCCGCGCAGGGACTTCTCCACAAGCACCTGCGGCGAGAACGAGAATGCCTTCTCGAGCAGCACGTCCAGCTCCGCCTCGTTGTCGGCAAAGCCGGAACCCAGTCCGCCGAGAGCATAGGCGGCACGCACAATGACGGGATAACCCAAATCACTCGCTGCCTTGCGGGCATCCTCGGCGTTCTCGCATGCCTCGCTCTTTATGGTCTTGACATCTATCTCGTTCAGACGCTCCACGAAGAACTCGCGGTCTTCGGTGTCGATGATGGCCTGCACCGGAGTGCCGAGCACCTGCACGTTGTATTTCTCCAGGACTTTGCTGCGATACAGCTCCACGCCGCAGTTCAGGGCTGTCTGCCCGCCGAAGGCCAGCAGTATGCCGTCCGGACGTTCCTTCTCGATGACCTTCTCCACGAAATACGGTGTCACCGGCAGGAAGTATATCTGGTCTGCCACGCCCTCACTCGTCTGCACCGTCGCGATGTTGGGGTTTATGAGGACGGAACAGATGCCCTCTTCCCTCAATGCCTTCAGTGCCTGCGAGCCTGAATAGTCGAACTCGCCGGCTTCGCCAATCTTCAGCGCACCCGAGCCGAGCAAGAGCACCTTCTTTATTGCATTCTCTTTCATTTCTTCAAGTCCTCCAAAGATTTTTAGTGTAACATTCCGACAAAGTCGTCAAACATGAACAGCGTGTCCGTGGGTCCGCCGCATGCTTCCGGATGGAACTGCACCGAGTACCACGGGTGTGCGGTATTCTCTATTCCCTCATTGGATCCGTCGTTCATGTTCACGAACAGCGGCCTCCACTCTCCTGTAAGGGTATTGTTGTCTACGGCATAGCCGTGGTTCTGCGATGTGATGTAGCACTGCGTGGTGCCCACCTTGCGCACGGGCTGGTTCTGGCTGCGGTGTCCGTACTTCAACTTATATATGCTTGCGCCGGCGGCCTTGCCCAAAAGCTGGTTGCCCATGCAGATGCCGAAGATTGGCAGAGTCGGGTTCTTCATCGCCGTGCGTATGTTCTGCACGGCAGCGTCGCAGTTGTTCGGGTCGCCGGGGCCGTTGCTGATGAACAGCCCGTCAAACTGCAGGTTGTTGAAGTCATAGTTCCACGGCACGCGTATCAGCTCCACCCCTCTGCCTATGAGGCTGCGCATGATGTTGGCCTTCACGCCGCAGTCCATCAGCACCACGCGCTTGCGTCCGCCGCGCAGGGTCTCTATGGCCTTGTTGACCTCCTCATGCGGCGCATGCGCACTGACGTGCGTACACTCGTCGCCGGCATATATCATCACCTCCTTGCAGCTCACCAGATCCACGTAGTTGACCGCGTCATACGACGGGAACTTGTAACCCTCTATCCGATCCTCATCCTCATCGAAGGCCAGACGGCCCATCATCACGCCGCGCTCGCGAAGCGTCTTCGTCAACTCGCGCGTGTCTATGCCCGTCACGCCGGGAATGTGTTCGCGCTTGAGCCAGTCGCCCAGGCTCTCCACGGCATTCCAGTGGCTGTAGTTCTCAGAATAGTCGCTCACGATCAGAGCCTCGGGATAGATCCTGCCGCTTTCCATGAAGTCCTGTATGCCATTCTTGGCACATGTGAACGGCGGCACGCCATAATTGCCGACCAGCGGATAGGTCAGCGTCATGAGCTGTCCTGCATACGACGGGTCGGTCAGGCTCTCCGGATAGCCGGCCATAGCCGTATTGAACACAACTTCACCGACCACAGGCTTTTCATATCCGAACGACCGGCCCTGAAAGCGGATTCCGTTGTCAAGAATAAGGGTTACTTTTCTCATCTCCTATATTGATATAACTTCTTTAGTCTCGATGGTACGTGGAGGGGAACCCCACACATGTGCTGTTTCGTAGTGGCTGATGCGCATGGTGAACGTTCACTCCGAGTTGCAAAAGTACGGCTTTTCTTTTTCACCCGCAAACAATGCCGCTACCCGCCTTGAAAAAATTTGTATCTTGCCAAGATCATGATGACGACATCAATAATCCGCAGGTACAAATAACGAGCAATGCTAATGCCATCGCTGCTTTGGAGAGCCTGATTAAAAGTGGCGAATGGGTACAAAGCATAACTTCTACCACAGATGGCATTACAATTACCTTGGGTAACGGCAGCAGCTACTCCATCTGCAACGACAAGGACGGCGTGACAGGTCTTATATTTACGTTGGCACTTTCAAACATAAGACTTTGCCATTTCAAATATAAGCGTAATGGTCAGAAGACATATCCTGTGGCGTGCGCCCCCGGACTGCGGTCGCTTCGCTCCATTAGTCAGAGTGGTAAGTTACCACCTTTGTTAGTGGTGATGGCTTCACTGATTTTTTCACCATCGCCGAATGTTGTCGCATTTTAACAATTTGGAGCGACTTGCAAGCACAATTTGCTGCAAATCGCTTTCAGTTAAGTTGCTTCAATAGGACCGGTCTTTCTTCTTTGGTGGTGCTCCTAATCCGAGTTTCTGCGTGCCGCCCCAATTTGTAAGTTGATTTGCACAGCCGTTGGAGCCGCCAAGAGATTCGTAGGTCTCAGCACTACACGACATATAGCCAACGAAAACATTTGAATACATGGCTGTAAAATAACAGGAAACAGTCGAAAGCCGCAAAGGGTGGCAAAGGAGACGAAAAACGGGGGAATTGAAGAAAACCGGAGCCGGGCGACAGGCGAGTGCCCGTCCGAATAAGGGGTAAAACTGCGGATAACCGCAAAAATAACCGCTAATGATATGGAATGAAACACCAAAATATAGGGCGGTGATAAATGATTGGTCAGTATTGCGAGTTCGTGGCATACGGAGGAATGCCGCTGGTCATGCAAAAAAGCACCCACGAGGAAAAATCCAAGTATCTCCAAGACCTTTTCCGGCTTACCTATATTAAGGATGTCATAGAGCGTAACCGTTTGCGTGCCGATGCGGAAACGCTTGACGAATTGCTCAACGTCGTTGCCTCTGCCGTGGGTTCTCTTACCAACCCGACGCGGCTTGCCAACACGTTCCGGTCGGTCAAAGGATTGAAGATAAAGAACGAGACTGTTTCCACCTACCTCGACTGCTTCATCGACGCATATATATTGAGCAAGTCGTATCGCTACGACATAAAAGGCCGTTCATATATCGACACGCCGCTCAAATACTATTTCACGGACATCGGTTTACGCAATGCCCGTCTCAACTTCCGTAAGCAGGAAGAAAACCATATCATGGAAAATATCCTTTATAACGAACTCGCGGCACGGGGATTCAACATCGATGTAGGCGTGGTCGAGTACAACCATATTGTTGCGGGAAAGAAAACACGCACGCAGCTCGAAATCGATTTCGTGGTCAATCTGGCAGACAAACGCTACTACATCCAGTCGGCTCTTACCGTGGCCGATGAAGAGAAACGGCGGCAGGAGGTCAATTCCCTCAATCGTATTGACGATTCCTATACCAAAATCGTCGTGGTGCGCGACAATATCCTGCCGTGGACGGACGAGCGGGGCGTGCAATACATCAATATTGAAGATTTCCTGCTGGAAAAAATAAACGAGTTGTAGCCCCCAAAGAGAATTTGAATAGTAGTTCTTCAGATTTGTCGAAGTCCATCGTGGAGTCTGCTCCTACCCTTTTCGAGCATCAGTCTTGGTT
>CAVDAU010000010.1:0-20549 GCA_963607015.1 Streptococcaceae bacterium | reverse complement strand
CATTCACAACGGTCGATGTGAACACTCACAACGGTCGATGTGAACGTTCACAACGGTCGATGTGAGACGACTTATGTTATCTTCTCGCATGACTTATGTCGGGTGCTCGCAAGACTTATGCCGTCTGCTTGCATGACAACAACAGCCATTAAGCCGTCACGACATACGACAAAAAAAGAAGGAGAGACATATTGCCTCTCCTTCCCGATCTATGTGTAAGACCGACGGCTTACTTGCCCTCGTTCTCCATCTTCTCTTTCAGTGCAGCCAGTGCGTCGATGTCACCCAAGGTGGTCGATGCTGCCTGATTCTGAATTACAGGAGTCTCCTCCTTCTTGGTTGCTGCCTTGCGGGCTCTCTTCTCCTTGTGCTCCTCAGACTTCGCTGCATCTTCGAACACGCGGCTGTGAGAGAGGATGATGCGCTTTGCGTTCTTGTTGAACTCGATGACCTTGAACGGCAGTTTCTCGTTCAGCTGAGCCTGTGTGCCGTCTTCCTTCACGAGGTGCTTGGGTGTCACGAAGCCCTCAACGCCATAAGGCAGGCTTACTACCGCACCCTTGTCGAGCAACTCGATGATGGTGCCTTCGTGTACAGAACCCACGGTGAAGATGCCCTCGAATGTATCCCAAGGATTCTCTTCGAGCTGCTTGTGACCGAGGCTCAGGCGACGGTTGTCTTTGTCGATTTCGAGAACAATCACGTCGATGTCTGCACCTATCTGTGTGAACTCCGACGGATGCTTTACCTTCTTGGTCCATGACAGATCGGAGATGTGTATCAGACCGTCAACACCTTCCTCAAGCTCAACAAACACACCGAAGTTGGTGAAGTTGCGAACCTTGGCAACGTGCTTGGAACCTACGGGATACTTCTCGTCGATGCTCTCCCATGGATCCGGCTTGAGCTGCTTGATGCCGAGTGACATCTTGCGGTCTTCGCGATCCAGTGTGAGGATTACTGCCTCTACCTCGTCGCCAACCTTCAGGAAGTCCTGAGCACTGCGCAGATGCTGGCTCCACGACATTTCAGATACATGTATCAGACCTTCCACACCCGGAGCAACCTCTACGAATGCTCCATAGTCGGCCATGACAACAACCTTGCCGTTAATGTGGTCGCCAACCTTCAGCTCGGGATCGAGTGCATCCCATGGGTGCGGCGTGAGCTGCTTCAAGCCCAAGGCGATGCGCTTCTTCTCGTCGTCGAAGTCGAGTATCACGACATTTATCTTTTGGTCAAGCTCTACAACCTCGTGCGGATCGCTTACGCGGCCCCAGCTGAGGTCGGTGATATGGATCAGACCGTCTACGCCGCCAAGGTCGACAAACACACCGTAGGATGTGATGTTCTTGACAGTGCCTTCCAGTACCTGTCCTTTCTCCAGCTTGCTGATGATTTCCTTCTTCTGTGCTTCCAGCTCGGCCTCGATGAGAGCCTTGTGGGAAACAACGACGTTTCTGAACTCCTGATTGATTTTCACAACCTTGAACTCCATTGTCTTGCCGACGAAGACATCGTAGTCGCGTATGGGCTTGACGTCGATCTGAGAGCCGGGCAAGAATGCTTCGATGCCGAATACGTCGACAATCATACCACCCTTTGTGCGGCACTTGATGTAGCCCTTTATGATTTCTTCGTTCTCAAGAGCTGTATTGATGCGGTCCCAAGCACGGGCGGCACGAGCCTTGCGGTGTGAGAGGACCAACTGGCCTTTCTTGTCTTCCTGATTCTCGATGTACACTTCCACGGTGTCGCCGACCTTCAGGTCAGGATTGTAGCGAAATTCGCTTGCAGGAATTACGCCGTCTGATTTGTAGTCGATGTTGACGACCACTTCGCGCTTGTTGACGGCAATCACTTTACCGTCTACAACCTCGCCTTCGCTGACCTTGTTGAGGGTGTTGTTGTACGCCTTCTCCTGGTCTTCCTTGCTCACTGCGCCTTCGGTCTCGCCTGTTTCATAGGCATCCCAGTCAAAGCTGTCAAGAGGCTTAACGTCTTTCAAGTTTTCCATTAATGATGAATTGTTTTTTAATTACTTAAGTTAGACTTTATGCTGTCTGTATTTATAATCGCGTGCAAAGGTAGTGAAATCCGTGGACAGACAAAGGGCTGTCAGGCTTTTATTTCCCCTTCTTCTTGTCGCAATAGGCCAAGGCTGCTCCTATGGCGGTGCAGTATTCGGCATACGGAGGAATGTGGAACCGCACGTTGTAGAGTGCTTCGAGTTCGGGGAACACGATGTGGCATTGCGGCATAAGCGTCAGATTGCCAATCAGGACAAAGTCCTTGACTGTGCTGTTGATGGCACACAGCACTGCGGCACTGCCTATAGTCTGCAGCACTGTGCAGACTATGCCTGCGGCAATGTCTTCTTCTGCCGAATCGCTGTCGGCCTTGCCGAGTAATGAGGCTGTTGCGTGTAGTGGAAGTCCGGGCAGGTCGGCATTGCTGACATCGCCAATGAGCAGGTTTATGCGGTTGGCATCGCCCCTCATCGCCAGTTCTGCCACTTGACGCGGGCTGTGGGATTTCAGCAGCATGTTCGACAGTCCTTGCAGTGTGCCTCCCCCAATGCCCAATCCGCCTATGTGTTTTATCTCATTATGGTCTATCTTGACGAATGACGTGCCTGTGCCCATGCTGACGACAATGAGCTGATCCATGCTCATTGCGTGCTTGGCTCCTAATCCGTCAGACAGAAACTCGTCGACTTTCTGCGTGGGCAATCCGTAGAGCGGACTGTTGACGAATGCGCTGCCCACACCGGTGAGCATCACCTGCTCTATGTCTGCCAACTCTATGCCGTTGTCGTAGATATACTTGCCGAATGCTCCGAAAAGAGATGTCACAGGGTCGGCTGCCGTGATGAACATGGGTGAATAGATTTGTCCATCCTGTATGCCGACGATCTTTGTTGTGCTTCCGCCAACGTCAATTCCGATTACCATTCCCATAGCTTCAGTGTTGAGTGTGCTCTCAGTAATTCCTTTTAACCCGTATTGCTGACTTGAAAAACTTGCGCCGGCAAAGGTAGGGTAAAGCTGTCACATATAAATAAAAAGGAGGGCAATCAATGTGAATATATAAGAGGAAAGACGTAATTTTGTGTTGTAAAACATACCTGATGAACACGGAATGGCTAAAATAGATGTGTCGGATATAGATGTCCCGTCCTTGATTTCGGAGATATGGACACCGCTGACTTCGGAGCAGCGCAGCGATTTGGCATCGCACCTTGATGTGCAGATATACAAGAAGAACGAGGTCGTCCACTATGAAAACGAGCTGCCGACCCACATGTACTGTCTGCTCAGCGGCAAGGTGAAAGTCTATAAGGAGGGTGCTCAGGGGCGTCGTCAGATTGCACGGTTGATAAAGCCCGTGGGGTACTTTGGCTATCGTGCCTACTTCTCGCAGGAAGAATATGTCAATTCTGCCGCAGCTGTGGAGCAATCCGTCATTTGCTCGATACCGATGAAGGTCATCGGCAACCTTATCAAGAACAACAACGATTTGGCGGTGGTGTTCATAAAACAGCTGTCGAAGAGCCTTGGCATTGCCGATAGGCGTGCAGTGGATATAACGCAGAAGCACATACAAGGGCGTTTGGCGGAGTCCCTGTTCTTCCTGAAAGACAACTACGGTGTCGAGGAAGACGGATGCACGCTGAGCATCTACCTGTCCCGTGAGGACTTGGCCAATCTGTCGAACATGACCACATCGAACGCAATACGTGTCTTGTCCCAGTTCTCCGCAGAGCATCTCATTGCCATAGACGGTCGCAAGATTAAGCTTATTGACGAGGACAAACTGCGCAAGATCTGCAAATTCGGATAAGAAAAACGAGAGGCGGAAAGCCGCGGCTCTCCACCTCTCATTTCATAAGTCTCAAGGATATTCAACCGAAGTCAGCACACGCGGCGGGAACCGTCGCTGATGACCACGTCGTAGATTTTGGGATTTCTGCCGAACTTGGCAGGATACTGCTTCTTGACCTCATTGACGAAGGTGCTATACAACTCCGTCTTGACAAGGTTGATGGTGCATCCGCCGAAGCCTCCACCCATGACGCGTGAGCCGCTGACACCGCAATCGAATGCGAGGTCATTGAGGAAGTCAAGCTCTTCGCAGCTGACTTCATACAGCTTGCTCATGCCACGGTGAGTCTCATACATTTTATGTCCCACCGTCTCGTAGTCGCCCTTCTCCAATGCATCGCAGACATCAAGCACGCGTTGGATTTCTTCAATCACATATTCGGCACGCTTGTAGTCTTCCTCACTGATGTCGGCCTTGACCTCATTGAGCATGTCCATTGTTGCATCGCGCAGGAATTCGACCTCAGGATGTTTGGTCTTTATGGCTGCAACCACGTTCTCGCAACTCTTGCGACGTTGGTTGTAGGCAGATGAAGCCAGTTCGTGCTTCACGACACTGTCGACCAACACCAATTTGTAGCCTTGCGGATCAAACGGGAAGTACTTGTACTCCAACGAACGGCAGTCCAAGCGGATGAGACATCCTGCCTTGCCGAAGACAGAAGCAAACTGATCCATGATGCCGCAGTTCACTCCGCAGTAGTTGTGCTCGGTAGCCTGCCCGACCTTTGCAAGTTCAAACTTGTCGATCTTGTTCTCACCGAACAAGTCATTCAGTGCATAGGCATAGGTGCTCTCGAGTGCTGCCGACGATGACATTCCCGCACCGAGCGGAACATCGCCCGAGAATGCGGTGTTGAATCCCTTTACCTCAACGCCTCTCTTTATCATTTCGCGGCAAACGCCGAAGATGTACCTCGCCCAGCTGGCACGAGGAGCATCTTCTTCGTTTAGTCCGAACTCTACATAGTCCTTCAAATCAATGGAATAGGCCTTTACCTTGTCTGTGCCGTTAGGCTTTATTTCGGCCATGATGCCCTTGTCTATTGCTCCCGGGAACACAAAACCGCCATTATAGTCGGTGTGTTCGCCGATAAGGTTTATACGGCCCGGTGATGCGTATATGGCACCCGTCGTCCCATCGAAATGCTTGATGAAACGGCTTCTTACATGATCTATTTCCATTGTGTAAAGAATTTAAAGGTTATGTGTGTTTTTCGTTGTTTCTTCAGTGCGTGTCAGTCCACCTTGATGTCCTTGTTGACATTCTTGCTTCCTGCGAGAGCGTAGAATATCATGTAGGCCAGGATGATGACCACAACCCAGTAGCTCATGCGGAGCGAGCCGATGGTGTCGCTGACGATGGAGTTCTGAATCAGAGGCAGGATGCCGCCGCCGACAACCATCATCATGAAGATGCCGGAAGCCTTCTCCGTGTACTTGCCAAGACCTTCAGTCGCAAGGTTGAAGATGCAACCCCACATGATTGAGGTGCAAAGACCTGCCAACACGAGGAAGATGGTGAACAGAGGCACATTGTTGACTGAGAACGAGCCGCTGCTGAAGCCCACCATTGAAGCCAATGCAGTCTCGGGAACAAACATGGAGATGAGCACGAGAATGATGCCGACAGAAGCAGCGCACAGAAGCTGTGTGCGGCTGGACACCTTGCTCGAGAAGAAGCCTGAAGCCAAACGGCCGACAAGCATGAGCAACCAATACAGACCTGTCATGCTGCCGATGATGGCTGCCGAGTTTGCGCTGTCAAAACCGGAGCCGAGAGCCTCTGAGTTGGCAGAGATGCTGAGGTAGTTGCCGAAGGTGTTGGGGATGCCGACCTCCATGCCTACATATACGAAGATTGCAATGGCACCAAGCACAAAGTGGCGGAAGCTCCACGGGCTGTGCGGGTCGTCCTTGCCGATCTCGACTTTGTTCTCGTGCGGCTCCTTGATGTCAATCATGGAGATTACGATGAACGCAATTACGAAGATTGCGATGGCACCGAACATCATCGGGTTGACCTCCGCAAACTTGGTCTGTGCTGTGATGGTTCCGATGAATGCGCCGACCATGATAGGAGCAATTGTTCCTGCCAATGAGTTGCATGCACCGCCGAGCTGGAGCAGCTGGTTGCCCTTTGTGCCGCCGCCACCGATGAGGTTAAGCATGGGGTTGACAACTGTGTTGAGGATGCAGACACAGAAACCGCAGACGAATGCACCGAGCAGATAGATGATATAGAACGGAATGCCGGTGCCAAGACCTGAGCAGAACTGGATGAGCAGACCCACGATGCCGATAGCGATGGCTGTGAGAGCCGTCTTCTTGTAGCCGATCTTTGTCAGCATGTTGCCGGCAGGAATACCCATGAACAGGTATGCAAGGAAGTTCATGAAGTTACCCATGAAGCCCAATACGGACGAGCCGCCGATTTCGGGCTGCTTTGCCCAGATGTTGCCAACAGGTGCAGCCATGTTGGTGACGAATGCAATCATAGCGAATAGAAAGAACATGGTGATGATGGCAACCATGCTACCGCCTTTTTTTTGTTGTTCAGACATAGTTTTTAATTTTTAATGATTATTGTTTATTGCGTTAATTGATATTTCTCATTCTTTCCCCATCTCAGAATTATTGTACCCCGAAACGGTAGACGGTCTTTTGGTAGTATTCATCGCCTTCCCGTAGTACGGCTGAAGGGAAGTAGCTCTTGTTTGGTGTGTCGGGGAAGCACTGTGCTTCGAAGCAGATGGCACTGCGTGCAGGGAATGTCGCTCCGTGCGCTCCGCTGAAGCCGTTAAGCCAGTTGCCGGTATAGAGCTGCACTCCCTCTTCGGTGGTCCAAACTTCCATTGTCCTGCCGCTTGTCGGCTCACTGCATGTAGCGGCAAGTGTCAGACTGCCACGCTCTTTCTTGTTGAGGACGTAGCAATGGTCATATCCTGTGCCGTTTATCAGTTGCCGGAAGTCGTTGTCTATCCTCTCGCCAATGGTATGTGGCGTGGTGAAGTCCATCGGTGTGCCGTGCACGCTGAGGATTTCACCTGTAGGAATAGAAACTTCATTGATGGGGATGTAGTGGTCTGCGTTTATTGTCACGGTGTTGTTCAGGATTGTAGGAGTGGGATTTCCTGTGCCTGCCAAATTGAAGAAACCGTGGTTTGTGAGGTTCACTACCGTGTCTTGGTCTGCCGTGGCATGATACTCAATCTCAAGAGCATTGTCCGTGTCGCTCAAGTGATAGCTCATGCTTACGTCCAACTTGCCGGGGAAGCCCTCTTCGCCATCGGCTGATATGTAGTGAAATATGATAGTGTTTTGATCTGTCTGCTCGGCATCCCACACACGGGCATGAAATCCGGTCGGTCCTCCATGCAGGGAGTTAGGCCCGTTGTTTACAGCCAAGTCATATTCTTTGCCATTGAGCGTGAACCGGCCTCCTGCAATCCGGTTGCCATAGCGGCCTATTGTTGTGCTGAGAAATGGCTCGGGACTGTTTATGACACCGTCAATGGTGTCGTGGCTCAGGATGACGTTGGCATAGTGTCCGTTCCTGTCGGGTACCATGACAGACAACAATGCGCAGCCGTAGTTGGTCACGGCTACTTCCATTCCGGTTGTGTTCTTCAATATGTACAGTCCCGTCTCTTTGCCATGAAGGGTTTTCTTGAAGTCGTTCGCCTTCAGACCAGACAGGTTATTGTCTGTATAGCATGTGTTTGACATCGTAAGGTTAACTTTAGTCTATGCAAATAAAACCACTTTCTTTTATACTCGCAAATTATTCGAACGAAATGTATTCATTTTCTCACGGCTCTTTCATTTAATGTCCATGTCCGGTGGCGTGTGTGCCTCGGTACACACGCTGTAGGATATGACTTCTGATTTCTACGCTTATGTTTGAAATGGCAAAGTCTTATGTTTGAAATGGCAAAGTCTTATGTTTGAAAGTGCCAACGCAAACATAAGACCCGACAAGCCTTCAGACTTTATTGACGCAAACCGGTTTACTCACTTTCAGGCACACACGCTACAGAATATGGATAAATGAAAGAACCGTGGCGCACACACCAAAAAAGGCCTGTCGGCTAAAGGGTATGCCGGCAAGCCTTGTACTTGTCAAAGTGTTGTGCCTGTTTTTGTCTCAGGCGAACCTTCGGATCAGTCTCTGTACTTTGCGCATTATCTTGATGCCCATGAGCAGTCCGTCGAATACGGCGAAGCCGGTATTGAACAGGCGCAACGCTCCTTCTGCCCTTGTGGCTGCCGGCTTTATAGGAGCGAGTAGTTCGCTTGCCAACTTGCCTACAAGATCCTTTTGGCTGTCTATCTGATGCCCGATTGCGGCTTTGCGCCGTGCAATCTCCTCAAGACTTATGCCTGTTTGTACCATAACTTTATGATTGCTGTACGTCTTCCGTGTTGTCTGTCTCATTGCTGCGGTCTTTGTCCGTTGTCAGGAACAAAGACGACAGGAACTTCACCATCGGCTCGAATATCAGTTTCCGGCGTAATGCGAGAACGCCGACGATCATGGCTAAGATAAATAAGGTCACGATGCCGAAGCCTACCATAAGCCCGCCGACGTGTGGTGCCAAGACGTAGACCAAAGTGAACGACAAGTAAAACAGTGCCACCATACCTAATATGATGACAACAAGCACCAGCACCAATGTGGAGAGCAAGATGGTTAGCTTCTCTGTCAGCTCAAGTCTGGCGTAGCTGACCTGCAGCTTCACGAGCTTCCTTACCTCCTGCACCAACTGCCGGATGTTTTCCACGCTGTCGTCGCTTCCGAACATCATCTTGCGAGACCCCTTCTTCGTTTATTCGGCTGTAGCGGTCTCGTCCTTTGCGCCGATAATCTCATCAACCAAACTCTGCATTTCTCCCTTGTCGAGCTTGATGCCTTTCTTGCGAAGAATCTCGGCTATCTTGCTGCGCGTGTCTACACCTTTCTCCGGAGCGAACATCACACCAATCGCTGCACCGACGACAGCACCGCCCAAGAATGCGGCCAACAGATTAAAGCCTTTCATAGAGTATCTCCTTTCTTTAATTTTGCTATAGCCTGCTTGTTGTCGCAGACTTCTTCCGAACAAAGTTAGAGACATTTTTGACGTGTAAGCCTTTTTTAAGCTCTTTTTTTTGACGGCTGTGAAACTTTCCACTACTTTTGTCAAGACAAACAGGAGTAAGTACAATTAAAAAATCAAATAGCGATGAGAAAATCTTTTTCAATATTGGTCTTAGGTGCATGTGTGGCTTTGGGCTTCACATCATGCAAGTCGAGCGAGAGTGCATACAAGAAAGCCTACGAGAAGGCCAAGCAGCAAGAGTTGGCAGAGACCAAGGAGGCTGCTCCGACACAAACGACGGAGACGGTTGCAAGGGTTGAGAGTGCTCCTGTGCGTAGCTCTGCACCTGTGGCAGGTGATGCTCGTCAGGAAAGGGTCTCTGTGGTGTCCGGCAGCGGTCTGCAGGATTATAGCGTAGTATGCGGCAGCTTCGGCGTTAAGACGAATGCGGACAATCTGAAGTCGTATCTTGACGGTGAAGGCTACAGTTCGCTGATTGTCTACAATGCAGACAAAAACATGTATCGCGTAATCGTCGGTACATATTCGGACTATGGCACAGCCGCTCAGGCGCGTGACGCATTCAAGGCCAAATATCCGAATCGTCAGGACTTTCAGGGGTCTTGGCTGCTGTATCGCATCAACTGATATTCCATGATGCTGTAGCCGGCGTGGTTGCTACGGCAGTGCGTCACACGAGTATAATATAATATGGTAGGGCGACTCTCTTGAGGGTCGCCCTGCTTGTGTTTATGGTCTTTATGTGGCATCTGTCTTGCCTGTATATTCGAACTGCGACACTTTGCAATGAAACTTTTTCTAAGTTTTTTTTGCTGGTTTGTGAATAGTATATAGTTTTGTACCGACTATGCTATGGAGTAGAGTGAACATGGGTCTGAAACGCGTGGCTGCTAAGATGATTTCAAAGCATGGCCTTGGTTCGTGTGTCGGCTTTGTGCTGCTGCTTATCGTGAGTCTGTGCCCGCAGGTTGTAAAGGCTCAGATTGGCGGTTTGGCTGTACAGGAGCTTTTGAGGCAAGGCTTTGAGAATGTCAGCTGTACGGAAGACAGCACGGAACGTGTTTATGTCATCCAAAATTCAGCATACCGGCTTACCGGCATAGCATCGGCAAAGGCTGTTGACATTGTGCAAAAGCTCGGAATGCCGGACGATAAGGATTGCAGGATTGTGGTGCTTGACAATAATGTGCCGCAGTTCTCAATAATATATAAACGCTCTGAAGTTGAGTCTGCCGGGGACTTGTCTGCGTTTGGCAGCAGGGCCGGTTGGAACACCACCTACGAGTTGGGAGACTCGTGGAGGCAGGCTCGTAAGGCGAGAAAGAGCAATAGTTCTTTGTATAAGGTTGATATAGTGGTTTATCCTCAGTTGATGTTCAGAAACTATGTACTTAATAGGGTTTATGATTATGTAGTCAATCTGAATCCGACAATTGAGGTGTCCTTGTGGGAAGGCTCGAAGCTGGCTCTTCAGGTAGTGGTGCCCATACATAATGATTATGGGTATGTGTACAAGAAAGTCCGTCCGGGCTATATGACGTTATCGCAGCAGTTTCGTATTGAGAACCTGTTCTTGACCGCGACTGTGGGTAACTTCAATAAATTCCATTGGGGACTGAACTTGAAAGGCAAGTATGTGTTCAAGGATACGCATTTCGTACTTGACGGTGAAATCGGCTATTACGGTATTGCCCATTTTGACGGATTCAAATTGTTGAAGTACGATGTGGACAGGTCGCTGAACCAACTGACGTATAGTGTCGGAGCTTCTTATTTTTGGGAACCGTTTAATACGCAGTTCAAGTTGAACTTTGAACAATACTTGTATAGCGAAAGAGGCTTTAAGGCAAAGATGGTGCGACACTTCCGCTACGCTTCAATAGGTTTCTATGCGACAAAGATATTGGGACGCGACGATGCGGCACACAGCGGATTTAATGCCGGCTTTATGTTTGCCATAGCTCTGCCGCCATACAAGAACAAACGTCACGGTTACATACCGAGGGTCACAACTTCGGACTATTGGGGCATAAGCTACAATGCAGGGAATGAAAAGCTCTACGGGCAGTATGTTGTACCCTATGTAGGTGGTAGCAGTGGAACGGGAACAGTAGATTCGTATGAAAACAGTTTTAACCCTATACTTGTAAAGACAGAATTATTCAATTATTAAATTTAATTTAAAATTAAAAGAAATGAGAAGTAATTTTTTGGGTCGATTCGCCAAGTTGGCGGTAGCCTTTTTAGCAGTGGGTATGACACTTACAAGCTGCTATGATGAGACGACGGAGAAGACGTACATTCCCGCTGAGGAGGATGTGAATTATGTTCTGACCGGTGTTGTTACTGATAGTCAGACATTCAAACCTGTTGTAGGCGCGGCGGTGACTTGTGGAAGCCTGAGTACAACAACAGACTCTTATGGTTCTTACTCTCTGAGGAGCACGAACACGGCAATTTCCGGTACTGTGACTTTTACGGCATCCGGCTACAACTCTGCAACAAGGACAGTGAACCTGACAGAAGCTAATCCTTACTTGACGCTGAACGTAACCTTGTACGCCTACTCAGACCACGGTGGCGTAGATCATGACCACAATGGTGATGCAGATCATGACCACTCACATGGTTCCGGCAACGGTCAGGGTGTCGGTGGCGGCAGTGGCGAGTAATTGTTGCCTTTGAGAGTTAACCATTGACAAAGTTGAGTCGGATGCGGTGGCAGAATGTCGTAAGACGGATACTTTTGGCGTTGGTTCTTGTATGCAGTCCACTATTGTTGTCGGCTCAGTTGACGTACGGCACCACAGGACTGTTACATATGCCGTCGGCAGAGATGCAACGCGACAAGACCGTGATGATTGGTGCCAATTACTTGAATAAAGCAATAACACCGCCATTTTGGACTTACGGTACATACAACTACTACCTGAATGCAACAATCTTCCCGTGGATGGAAGTGGCTTATACCATGACCCTCTCGAGAGGATATGCGTTGGGGCTTCATACCAAGCATTTCACGAATCAGGACAGATATTTCTCTCTCAGGATTCGGGCGTTGGAGGAAGGACAGTTTTGGAAGTATATGCCGGCTGTGGTCTTTGGAACATCCGACCCGTATGTGTTTTCAAGCGAGAACATAGGCTCGAAAGGATCAGTGAACGGATACTTTTGCCGGTTCTATGTGGCCGCTACCAAACATGTTCCCGTAGGGAGCGAGGAGATAGGCGTACATTTGGCATATCTTTACAATATGCGTGATGACTATCCGCTGAATGGTCCGGCAATCGGACTCTCCTACAGCCCTTCGTTCTTGCCGCAGGTAAGCGTCATCGCCGAATATGATTCGAAAGATTTCGCTATGGGGGCTATGGTTTTGTTGTTCAATCATCTGCATATGCAGTTTGAGATGCAACGAATGGAAAGATTTACCGGTGGACTTGCTTATAAGATTTATCTTAAATGAGTGTCGGTAGTGATTAAAAAAAACAAAATAATAAAAATAAGAAGATGAAAAATAAATTAATGCTTTTGACGTTGGCGTTGGCTGCAACAACAACCGCTTTTGCACAGTCAACGAGAGAGAAATACTCAAGCAATGGCGAGGATAATATCTTCGTCAGTGTTACTGGTGGTATATCTGCAGTATGTTCAGGTCCTAAGGAGGGCTGTCTCGGTGATGTCGCTCCTCATGTGACTGTTTCTGTCGGTAAGTGGTTCAACCCTGTGTTGGGACTTCGTCTGCAGGCCGGTGCTTGGACTGCCAACTATGACACGAAGCACTCTTATGGAACATTGTCAAGCGATGGCGTACAGCAGCCTAACTTGGTCAAGTATGACAAGGGCGTTGTCATTGGCCGTTTCGATGTAATGTACAACCTGTCAAACGCTATCTTTGGTTACAATCCCGACCGTCTCTTCACCTTGAGCGCATTCGCAGGCCCCGGCTTGACCTTTGCAAACAAGATTGATGCTGCTGTTGAGGAGAACTATGCTAACAACACCTACAAGCGTTATAACACAAACGATAAGCTGAAGGCTTTTGTCAACGGTTCTGCCGGTTTGCTCGGTAAGTTTGCCGTTAACGAATACTTGGATATCGACCTTGAGGCTCGCGCTGAGCTGGCTTCCTCTTATCTGGGCTACGCTTCTACAGCCAAGCAGGTTGGTGGTCTGTACCTCGGAGCCGGTGTTACTTACACCTTTGGTGGCAAGAAGTTCGTTCCGGTTAACCAGAAGGTTGACACCAGTGCTCTCAATGACGAAATCAACCGTCTGCGCAGCGACCTTGCAAAGGCTCAGTCTGATCTGAACGATGCTCGCAACGCTTTGGCTAACGTTAAGCCTGAGGTTCGTGAGGTTGAGAAGCTCGTCGAGGTTGCAGCTCCGCAGGCTGTATTCTTCACATTGGGTAGCGCTCGCATTGATGACTACAATGGTGTTCACGTAAAGAACGCAGCTGCTGCAATGAAGAAGAACAGCGATGTCAAGTACGTTATCAACGGCTACGCAGACAAGGCTACCGGCTCTGCCAACTACAATGAGACCCTGTCTCAGAAGCGTGCTCAGGCCGTTTATGATGCTCTTGTTGCAGAAGGCGTATCTTCAAGCCAGATTGAAATCTCTGCTAAGGGTGGTGTTGACAACATGTTCGGCAAGAACAAGCTGCAGCGTGTCGTTATCATCGAGAAGCAATAACATATCTGATTTTACATAGTGAAAGGGGTATCTGACAAGTTCAGGTGCCCCTTTTTCGTTTTTAAACATTTGCCTGCTCTCTCATCTCGGAGATTAGTCGTACTTTTGTGTCTAAATCTATATATGGGACGGATTTTAGCTTTGGACTATGGACGGAAGCGCACGGGGATAGCCGCCAGTGACACGTTGCAGATCATTGCCAACGGGCTGACCACTGTGCCTACGGCGCAGCTTATGGACTTCTTGGGAAGTTATATGCAGCGTGAGGCTGTGGAGCGCATTGTCGTAGGCTTGCCCAAACAGATGAACAACGAACAATCGGAGAGCATGAAGTATATTGAACCGTTTGTGCGTTTGTTCCGCAAGACATACCCTGACGTGCCGGTGGAATATTTCGACGAACGGTTTACGTCCGTGCTGGCACACAAGACCATGCTCAGTTCCGGCCTGAAGAAGAAAGCGCGACAGGACAAGTCTCTGGTCGACGAAATCAGTGCCACAATAATCCTGCAATCATATATGGAGAGCAAACGGACAGACAAATTTTAACACGCTATGATATTACCTATCTATACTTACGGACAGCCGGTGTTGAGGAAAGTTGCGGAAGACATCCCCGCTGATTATCCTGACTTGAAGCAACTCATCGCGAATATGTTTGAAACGATGGACAATGCCGATGGTGTGGGGCTTGCCGCTCCGCAGGTTGGTCTGCCAATAAGGGTTGTCGTCATCAATCTCGATGTTCTGTCCGATGATTTGCCGGAGTACAAAGACTTCCGCAAGGCATATATCAATGCGCATATCCTGTCGGCAGAAGGAGAAGAAGAGGGAATGGACGAAGGATGCCTCAGTCTTCCGGGCATACATGAGACCGTGAAGCGGCCCGGCAGGATTCATGTGCAGTATCTTGACGAAAATCTTGAGCCGCACGACGAGATTGTCGAAGGGTACCTTGCCCGTGTCATGCAGCATGAGTTCGACCATCTTGAAGGCACATTGTTCATCGATCACCTGCCTCCGTTGCGCAAACAGCTCATCAGGGGCAAGCTGAATGCAATGCTCAAGGGCAAAATCAGTTGCTCATACAGGGTGAAGGCCATAAGGAAGTAATGCTTAAATGACCAGTTGAGTAAGATCGGGACACTGATATTATCCCTTTGTTTGCTGCCGTTGACGCTTGCGGCGCAAATAAACACTGACAGGGTAATGGCAATAGCACGAAATGCCCTGTATTTTGAGGACTATGTCCTGTCCATCCAATACTTCAACCAAGTCATAGCCGCCAAGCCGTATCTGTATGAACCGTACTTCTTCCGTGCCTTGGCCAAGTTCAACTTAGACGACTACAGCGGCGCCGAGACAGACTGCACACGTGCCATAGACCGCAATCCGTTTGTCGTCAATGCCTATCAGATTCGCGGATTGTCTCGAATACGTCAGCAGAAGTACGACGAGGCCATCAGCGACTATCATACAGCCCTCAAGTATGACCCTGAAAACATCGTGTTGTGGCATAACCTGTCGCTGTGCCATCTCTCGAAGAAAGACTACGACGAAGCAGAGGCAGACCTCGACAACCTGTTGCGCATATCGCCGCGTTACGCCACGGCATATCTCATGCGTGGTGAGGTGATGCTCAACAAGAAAGATACAGTGCAGGCATTGGCCGATTTCGACAAGGCCATAGACATCGAACGTTATGAGCCGAGCGGATGGAGTGCCAAGGGAATCGTGCTGCTCCAGCAGGGCAAGTACAAGGAAGCCGAACAGAACCTCGACCAGGCCATACAGCTAAGCGTGCGCAATGCCGGCAACTACATCAACCGCGCTCTTGCCCGCTTCCATCAGAACAATCTGCGTGGTGCGATGAGCGACTACGACATGGCTCTTGATGTTGAACCGGGCAACTTCCTCGGACACTACAACCGTGGACTTCTGCGTGCGCGTGTGGGCGATGACAACCGTGCCATCGAAGACTTCGACTTCGTTCTGAACATCGACCCCGACGACATGATGGCTACGTTCAACAGGGGCGTATTGCGCTCCCAGACAGGTGATTATCGTGGTGCCATAGCCGATTTCACCCGTGTGCTTCAGGTATATCCGAACTTCATGACCGGATATTACCAACGTGCGGAAGCCCGTCGCAAGATTGGTGACCGGCGAGGGGCAGAGGAAGACGAGTTCGTCATAATGAAGGATCAGCTTGACCGCGCCAATGCCAATATCGCCCAAAGTAATGGCGGCAACGGGACTTCAGCCGACAGCGGACAGGACGGCAGGGACGAAGACGATGAAGGCAGCAAGACCCGCAAGCGCAGTGACAAGAATGTGGAGAACTATAACAAGCTGGTCATTGCCGACGATTCCGGTGCCACACGCGCATACACCAACGATATGCGGGGACGGGTGCAAGACCGCAATGTGCAGATCAAACTTGAAGGCATGTTTGTCCTTACTTACTACGAACGTCCTAATGAGACGCGCCGCAATGCCAACTCCGGCCGGTATATTGATGAGCTGAACCATGGCAAACAGCTGTATCGGAATCTGCTGGTGACAAATGCTGAAGCGGCACTCACGGAGCAGCAGATCAACATACACTTTGCACTTATCGACCAGCACACTGCCGACATCGTTGCCGACGACCACAGCGCAATGAGGCGTTTTGCACGTGCCCTGGACTTCTATTTGGTACAGGATTTCTCCAGTGCAGTCGACGACCTTACGCAAAGCATTCTTCTTGACGACACATTCATGCCGGCATATTTCATGCGGGCTGTCATAAGGAACAAGCAGATGGAGAGACTGAAATCCGAGGGTGCTGACGCTATTGCGTATCCGACTTCATCCGACGGGGCAGGGCAGGAGGCAGGGCCGGACTATAACAGCATACGCCATGACCTCGACAAGGTCGTGGAGTTAGCTCCCGGGTTCGCCTACGGCTACTTCAACAGAGGATGTCTGTTGGCATCGCTCAACGACTATCGTGCCGCGTTGCTTGACTTCGACAAAGCCATTGAGCTGAATCCGGACTTCGCAGAGGCATACTTCAACCGCGGACTGACAAACATCTATTTGGGCAATAACCGTCAGGGCACCGCCGACCTCAGCAAAGCCGGTGAACTCGGCATAGCTTCGGCATACAACGTCATCAAGCGATTTGCCGACCGCGAATGACACTGCATCGGTCAAGTGCAGACGCAAATATAAATTTCCGCAAGAACAGTACTAAACGAAAGAAATGCCTACTTTTGCATTTCAGACTGAAAGTTGTGAGTTAACGGACAGAAACAAAAACATATATAAATATGGTAAAGATTACTTTTCCCGACGGTTCAACCCGCGAGTACAACGACGGTGTGACCGGTTTGCAAATAGCAGAGAGCATCAGCCCGCGCTTGGCGCAGGATGTCCTCTCATGTGGCATCGACGGTGAAACCTGCGACTTGGATCGCCCCATCACAAAAGATGCCAAGGTCGTGCTCTACAAGTGGGACGATGAGGAAGGCAAGCACACGTTCTGGCACACAAGTGCGCACTTGCTGGCAGAAGCCTTGCAGGAGCTTTATCCCGGCATTCAGTTCGGATTCGGTCCGGCCATAGAGAACGGCTTTTTCTATGATGTCATGCCTGCCAATGGCGAAGTCATAAAGGAGGGCGACCTTCCTGCAATCGAGAAGAAGATGCACGAACTCGCAGCAAAGAAAGAGACTCTTGTGCGCAAGGAGGTGTCGAAGGCCGATGCCCTCAAGGAGTTTGCCGCTGCCGGACAGCAATACAAGTGCGAGCACATAGAGCAGGACCTGGAAGACGGAACGATAACGACATACACGCAAGGCTGCTTCACTGACCTTTGCAGGGGTCCGCATCTCCCGAACACCGGTGCCATCAAGGCCATAAAGCTAACCGGTGTGTCGGCTGCATTCTGGCGTGGTGATGCCAACCGCGAGCAGATGACCCGTATCTATGGCATCTCGTTCCCCAAGAAGAAGATGCTCGACGAGTATCTTGTCATACTTGAGGAAGCAAAGAAACGCGACCACCGCAAGATAGGCAAGGAGATGGAACTGTTCATGTTCTCCGATACTGTCGGCAAGGGTCTGCCGATGTGGCTGCCGAAAGGTGCAGGCCTGCGCCTGCGTCTGCAGGAGTTCCTGCGCCGCATACAGTCGCGCTACGACTATCAGGAGGTGATAACTCCGCCTATAGGCAACAAGCTCCTCTACATAACATCAGGACACTATGCCCACTACGGCAAGGACTCGTTCCAGCCCATACACACTCCGGAGGAGGGTGAGGAGTACTTCCTGAAACCCATGAACTGTCCTCACCACTGCATGATATACAGGAATGCACCGCGTTCATACCGTGATCTGCCTCTGCGTGTGGCAGAGTTCGGCACGGTGTGTCGCTATGAGCAGAGTGGTGAGCTGCATGGACTGACGCGTGTGCGCAGCTTCACGCAGGACGATGCACACATCTTCTGCCGTCCGGATCAGGTCAAGGACGAGTTCCTGCGCGTCATGGACATCATTGCCATTGTGTTCAAGTCCATGAACTTCCGGAACTTCGAGGCTCAGATTTCCCTGCGTGATCCCAACGACCATGAGAAGTACATCGGCTCCGACGAGAATTGGGAACGTGCCGAACGTGCCATTGTCGAGGCTTGTCAGGAGAAAGGACTGAAGGCAAAGGTCGAATACGGCGAAGCGGCTTTCTATGGTCCCAAGCTCGACTTCATGGTGAAGGATGCCATCGGTCGCCGTTGGCAGCTCGGAACCATACAGGTTGACTATAATCTCCCTGAGCGTTTCGAGTTGGAATACACAGGAACGGACAACCAGAAGCACCGCCCTGTGATGATTCACCGTGCGCCTTTCGGCTCGATGGAACGTTTTGTGGCTGTACTCATCGAGCACACGGCCGGCAAGTTCCCACTGTGGCTGACGCCCGATCAGGTTGCCATACTGCCCATCAGCGAGAAGTTCAATGACTACGCATTTCAGGTGCAGAAATACTTCAAGGAGCACGAAGTGCGTGCCATTGTCGATGACCGCAACGAGAAGATTGGCCGCAAGATCCGCGACAATGAGCTGAAGCGCATCCCCTACATGCTTGTCGTGGGCGAGAAAGAAGCCGCAAATGGCGAGGTGTCTGTGCGCAAGCAGGGTGAAGGCGATCAAGGCACAATGAAGTACGAGGACTTTGCTAAAAAAATAGAAGAGGCCGTTCATGATATGATAAATAAATGGTAACTTTGCCGCGCTTTGTGTGGCAAGGTGCCGGCAACAGCCCGCTTTGAAGACAAGAAACTGAATAAACCGATTTAGAATAGACAGCATTTTAAGATCACTAAGTACAATTTTGAAAATTGATGAAAGCAGACGATAGTAAGCTTCAATACAGAGTCAACAGACAAATCAGGGCCAGGGAAGTCCGCATTGTCGGTGAGGACATTGAGTCTGATGTTTATCCGTTGGCGCAAGCCTTGAAGATTGCGGAAGACCGTGGTGAGGATTTGGTGGAGATATCACCTAACGCCCAGCCTCCGGTGTGCCGTGTGATTGACTATTCTAAATTTCTTTATCAGCAGAAGAAACGTCAGAAAGAGCTCAAGGCCAAGCAGGTCAAGACCGAAGTCAAGGAAATACGCTTCGGACCTCAGACCGACGACCATGATTTCAACTTCAAGAAGAACCACGCCATCGGCTTCCTGAAAGAGGGAAACAAGGTGCGGGCGTATGTGTTCTTCAAGGGACGTTCCATCCTGTTCAAGGAGCAGGGCGAGGTGTTGCTCCTGCGTTTCGCGAACGACTTGGAGGAATATGCCAAGGTAGAGCAGATGCCCATACTCGAGCGCAAGAAGATGACCATTGTTCTGGCACCGAAGAAGGAAATCATCAAACGTCCGTCGGCAAAGCCGGCAGAGACCAAGGGTGCACCCAAGGCAGTCAAGCCCGAGCAGCAGCCGGAGGCCAATGAAAAGGAAAGTGAGTAACGCCTGGTATGGTGCGTTATCATATATAGTAATTTTTTAAAAGTAACAAGATGCCAAAAATCAAGACTAACTCCGGTTCTAAAAAGAGATTCGCTCTTACCGGAACGGGTAAAATCAAAAGACAGCACGCTTATCACAGTCACATCTTGACAAAGAAGACCAAGAAGCAGAAGAGAAACCTGTGCTATTCGACAATCGTTGACAATACGAACGTCAAGCAGGTAAAGGAACTTTTGGCTCTGAAGTAAAAGAGGGGTGACGCACGTAGACGTGCACAAGAAATCAAAAAACATTTAACCGAATGTATTAGCCGTTGCAAGATCAGGCATGCCGTGAGGCTCTCGTCTGACGCTAACATTCAAAAACAAGAAAACTATGCCAAGATCAGTAAATCATGTTGCTTCTAAAGCAAGAAGAAAGAAAATTCTGAAGTTAACAAAGGGCTACTTTGGAGCCAGGAAGAACGTCTGGACCGTTGCCAAGAACACTTGGGAGAAAGGTCTTCTGTACGCTTTCCGCGACCGCAGAAACAAGAAACGCAACTTCCGTGCCCTGTGGATTCAGCGTATCAACGCTGCTGCACGCCTGGAGGGTATGTCCTACTCGACGCTCATGGGTGCACTGCACAAGGCAGGCATCGAGATGAACCGCAAGGTGTTGGCCGATTTGGCTGTAAACCATCCGGAGGCGTTCAAGGCCATCGTAAGCAAGGTGAAGGCTTGACGCTACTGTCAGCTCAAAAGACAATAGACAAAAAGAGAAGAGTGGTAATTCCGTTTGGAGTTGCCACTCTTCTCTTTTTCGTCTATGGCCATAAGCCAATTAACCCATTGCTGCTTCCGGTATCGTTTTCAGTACCGC
>CAVDAU010000009.1:0-22386 GCA_963607015.1 Streptococcaceae bacterium | reverse complement strand
TGGCTGTCCTTATCGGATCGCCAGACGCATCAGCGCAGTCTTTCAAGGAAAGGCTCAAGAACGCTGCAAAGAAAGTAGAACAGAAAGTAGAACAGAAAGTAGCATCCAAAAAGTCCGGCAACACTTCAAGCGGCGACAAAGAACAACCCAAGAGCAGCTATAACGCGACGTTGGGGACCGGCACTTACTCAGGTAAAGACGAAGCTACAGAAACTTTGTTTGGTAAAGACCATACAGCCCTGTTCGCGCCGGTCGGAACCCCTGTCGATGCAAAGTACGGCACCAAGTCGGTGACGCCGGTGAAGCCTCCGAAAGAGGAAGCGAAGCAACCCGACTGGAATGAAACACGGACATTTGTCTATGAACTCGACAACAAGAGCCTTGTCGATGAGTTTGTGATGATGTGCGAGTGTCGCGACAGCGGATACATAAACCCCTTAAGTCCGGCATACTCCAGACACGGGCAACTCTTAGATGAACTTGAGGCCCGCACGGATGCACTGAATATAATGGTCGAATACTACAATGACGCCGTGTTCGACTATGCGTGTTTCATTAACGGAGAAGACGACGAAGCCGAAGGAGTTGCCGAACATGACTACAATATTGTATACAACCGTGTTTTAGCTTCGCGAGCATACCATACCTTGATACGATCGTCTCTTGCGCCGCTTTTCTCATTAAATGATTATATCAAGGATTTTATCGAGGATTACGTCAAAGTATATTTCGATGCCCACGGCGGCTATGAGAACGCCCACAAAGCCAAGTGGACTGTTCTGAGAGCTCCCGATCCGAACAAATTAGGCATCAGCAATTAGTCAAACAGTGAAGGAGGTGAATTACCGCTAAACTAAAGTGAAGATTTATCCGTGAATGAGCCTTACAGGCTAAAGGTTGAGCCTGACGTCTTTGCCGAACGGAGCCAATGACAGCGCAGCCATCTTGAAATGCTGCTTGGCAAACGGTATTCCAATGATGGTGATGAACAGCAATACGCCGAAGAAGATGTGCATCAGCCACGCCCACAACCCTCCGAAGATTATCCAAAGGATGTTGAGCGGCACCGTGATGCAGTCGCTCGGCCTGCCGGTGTCAATCACTTCCGCACCGAACGGCCACAGACAGAGCAGGCCTATCTTTAGCGTCTGCAAGGCTACGGGAATGCCAATGACGGTGCACGCCAGCACCAGACTGCCGGTGAAATATCCGATGGCCGCTTCAAGTCCTCCGAAGAGCCACCACAGAAGGTTTCCGATTACTCTCATTCTTTATTTGTTTTATCATTCGGTCTGCATCTGCTCTCCCTCTCCATGCAGCCAACATCCCTTTTCGTGCGAATTGATGATGCCGACGGCCTGCAGGTAAGCATAGATGATTGTTGTCCCTACGAACTTCATTCCCCGTTTCTTCAGGTCTTTTGAGATGGCGTCGGACAACGGGGAAGAGGTTCTTTCCCACTCGTATATGGTCTTGCCGCCGGTGAAACTCCGGATGTATTTGTCGAACGAGCCACACTCTGCCTGAATGTTCCTGAAGACTTTGGCATTGCCGACGGCAGCGGCAATCTTCAGTCTGTTGCGTATGATTCCCTTGTCTTGGCACAGGGACTCGAGCTTCAAGGCACCGTATTCCGCCACCCTGTTACAGTCAAAGCCGTCGAACGCCCTGCGGAAAGCCTCCCGTTTGTTCAGCACACACTCCCACGAAAGTCCCGCCTGAAAGCCTTCGAGAACGAGCATCTCAAACAGTCTGCGGTCGTCATGCACAGGCACACCCCACTCCGTGTCGTGATAATCGACATACAAAGGATTGTCCATGTTGCACCAACGGCAACGCTGCTGTGTGTGATATGCGGGCTTCATGGCCGTAAAGATAATGATAAAAAGGTGACGGGAGGCAGGTGTCGGGTGATATAAACATTTGTGACAATAAAAGTGCTTTCGCGGTGACACCGTAAGTATTTATCTCTATATTTGCAGCGCATTTTAATACTACAATCAAAGATATACATAGCAATGAGTTATTTCATAGAGCCAAAAGCCTACAGTCCGATACTTGATATGAAGCAGACCGAACACGGCATCAAGCTGATTAAGGACTTCTTCCAGACCAATCTGTCGTCGGAACTGCACCTCAGACGTGTCACCGCTCCGCTGTTTGTCCTCAAGGGGACAGGCATCAACGACGACCTGAACGGCACGGAGCACGCCGTTTCATTCCCGATAAAAGACATGGGAGGCATGGAGGCTGAGGTCGTCCATTCGCTTGCCAAATGGAAAAGACTGACTTTGGCGGAGTACGGCATCTGCCCGGGCTACGGCATATATACCGACATGAATGCCATCCGTGCCGATGAGGAGCTGGGGAACCTGCACTCCCTGTATGTCGACCAGTGGGACTGGGAGCGCGTCATCACGCGCGAAGACAGAAACATCGACTTCCTGAAGGAAACCGTCTGCCGCATATACGCCGCAATGAAGCGCACGGAGTACATGGTCTACGAGAGCTATCCCGAGATAAAGCCGTGCCTTCCGGAGAAGATTCACTTCGTCCACGCGGAGGAATTGCGGCAGCTGTATCCGGACAAGACACCGAAAGAGCGCGAGAACATAGTCGCACGACGGTTCGGAGCCGTGTTCATCATAGGCATCGGAGGGAAGCTCGGCGACGGGAAAAAGCACGACGGACGCTCGCCCGACTATGACGACTACACCACTGAAGGGCTGAACGGACTGCCGGGACTGAACGGAGACCTGCTGCTATGGAACGACGTGCTTCAGCGCGGCTTTGAGATTTCGTCCATGGGAATACGTGTCGACGAGAAGACACTGATGAAGCAACTGAAGGACGAAGGACAGGAAAGCCGTGCCGGGCTGTACTTCCACCGCAAGCTGCTGGCAGGCGAACTGCCGCTGTCCATAGGCGGAGGCATCGGGCAATCGCGTCTCTGCATGTACTATCTGCGCAAGGCACACATCGGAGAAATACAGGCAAGCATCTGGCCGGACGACATCCGCCGCAAGTGCGAGGAAGCAAACATCCACCTCATCTGAACTATTGTGACTATCTTTGCGCCTGCACAAAACGAGGGAATGTCATGGACGTAAAGGTGAAGATAGAGAGCAGCTGGAAGGAGAAACTGCACGGGGAGTTTGAGAAACCTTACTTCAAAGCCCTGACCGATTTCGTGCGCGACGAGTACAGCCGCTACCGCATCTACCCGCCGGGGGGACTTATCTTCAACGCTTTCAACCTGTGTCCTTTCGACAAGGTGAAGGTCGTGCTGCTGGGTCAAGACCCTTATCACGAGCCGGGGCAGGCACAGGGATTGTGCTTCTCCGTGAACGACGGACAGGCTTTTCCGCCGTCGCTTGTCAACATTTTCAAGGAAATAAAGGAGGATATAGGCACAGAAATCCCGCAGAGCGGGAGCCTCGTGAGATGGGCACAGCAGGGAGTGCTGCTGCTCAACGCCACGCTTACCGTGCGCGAACACCTGGCCGGTTCGCACCAGAACAAGGGATGGGAGACGTTTACGGACGAGGTCATCAAAGTCCTGGACGCGGACAAGGAGCACGTGGTCTTCATGCTCTGGGGCAGCTATGCGCAGCGCAAGGGTGCCTTTATCGACCGCAACAAGCACTTGGTATTGACTTCGGTACACCCCTCTCCGCTGTCTGCCCACCGAGGGTTCTTCGGCAACCATCACTTCAGTCTTGCCAACAGTTTCCTGCGCGAGCACGGAATGAGCGAGATAGCGTGGTGACGGACATCGCCCGACGAGGGTGTCAATACCAGCGGATGTTGCTCTGCGTCTGACTGCGCTGGTTCCACTTCAAGTCCTGCAAGATGTTGGCCGTGGCGCGGATTGTGAAGTTATAGTACTTGACGACACCGAACGGAGATACTGCGGCTGTCATGGTGAAGCAGTGCAGGTCGCGCGAGATGTTGAACGCCGTCTGCACAATCTTCTTCGAGTCGAAATCATATCCCGTATTGAAGTTGATCGCCCAGCGGTTCGAGAGCTTCACGTTGCCGTTGACGTTCAGTGCGTTCAGCTTCAACTGATAGGGATAGCGCATAGACTTGCGGTTGATGGGCTTCGTGCGGTCCTCGGAAATGTTGAAGCCCGTGCTGATGTTGACAGACCACGGGATGCTGAATTTCTGGTATCCGTCGGCATCTTCCTCGGCCTTGACCTTCTCTTTCTTGCGCGGCTGTCCGCTGTCGACGGCTTCCTCCTGTCCTTCATTGCCTTCGATGTTCTCCGGTTTGGCATCGGCCGGCGTGTCGTCGTCCTTCTTCTTTCCGCTGAAGAGTCCGAGCAGTTTCCCCAATGACTGGTTGTTGAGGGTGTAGCTGAACGACGTGCCATAGCCCTGGAAACGTCCGAAGCGTCCGTAGGACCACTCCGTGCGGTCGCCCACGATGACGTTGCCGTTCTTGTCGAAGTCATAGGCATAAGTGGCGAAAGAGGAGCTCATGCTGAACGTGTAGTTCTTGCTCAGCTTCAGGCGCAGGTTGACGGACAGGTCGCTCCACGGGCGCGACTGTGCCGCCATGTTGTATGAAATGCTGGCTCCAAGCTCGTCGATAAGGCTGACTTTGCGGATGGAATCGTTCTTGTCGTGATACTTCATCTCGAGGTTGTTCGAGACGCTGAACGAGACCAGGCCCGACTTTCCCTGCCCCGGGACACCGAACGATCCGGACGAATAGGGCGAATAGGTCACGGTGTCGCGCGTGCCGTCCGACTTGTCGCGATAGTAGGACGAGTAGTATCCGTAGCGCGACGACCCGAAATCGGGAGCCACACTCAGCGAAACCGTGGGCGTAATGATGTGGCGGATCTGTATCTGCCTCTTCTTCATGAAGACGGGAGTGTACATTCCGTAGATCTTTGTGTTCACTCCGACGCTGGCATTGTAGTTGTAGACGCGGTGGAAACCGTAGATTGTGTCGGTGTATATCTCGCGGGAGTTGACCGGATCCCAGCCGCGCATGATCTTCTTGCTGTACCAGCGTTCGGTGTAGTTGACCGACGGTGTCACGTTGAAATACTTGAACAGCGTGAACGTGGCACTGACCGGTATCTGGTGTTGCGCCCCGTTGTTCCAGTCCTTGATAAGGCTCTTCTTGAAGATGAGGTTGTCCTTAGTGGTTATGCTGTTCGTGAAGCGTCCGCTGTAGCGCAACGAGATTTTCTCATACCACCGTTCGTTGCCGACGGCGTGCTTGCGCTTGAAGGGGAAGATGGTGCTCAGCGCGATGTTGAGGTCGGGCAGCGTGATCGACACGGACGAGTCGCGCGTGGTCTGCGCTATGTTTGTGGTGGCCGAGACGGTGAGTTTCTGGTCGGGAAACGATCGCGAATAGCTGATGCTCGAGGTCTTGGTGTTCTGTGCACGGGCCTGTGCGTTGTAGAGATTGCCTATGTTTGTCTGCTCATAGCTGCTCGTGGCGAAGTTCACGCTGGCAGAGAACGTGGTGTTCGGGTTGGCCTTGGCGTCCTGACGGTGGGACCAGACGATCTTGAAGTCCTTTGCCACCATGTAGTCGGGCAGTCCCTTGTCGCCGGTCTTCGTGACCTGATAGCTGGCCTGTAGCGTTCCGGAGTACTTGTAGCGGCGGTTATAGTTGGAGACGGCGTTGAGTGCCCACGAGCCTTTGGTGAAGATGTCGCCGCGGACGGCCAGGTCCATGTGGTCGCTGATGGCGAAGTAGTATCCTCCGTCGGTCAGTCCGAAGCCCCGGGTCGAGTCGTCCATGTATGTCGGCATGAGGAAGCCCGAGGAGTAGGAGCTGTTGAACGGGAAGAAGAAGAAAGGCACGGCTAAGGGCAGCGGCACGTCCTCCACGACAAGGTAGGCCGGACCGGTGACGACGTTCTTCTTGGGACGCACTTTGGCGTAGGTCATCTGCAGGTAGAAGTGCGGATGGTCGTGGTTACTACAGGTGGTGTAGATGCCGTTGCGCAGGTAGACGTCGTCGTTCGAGCCTTTCTTGGCGTTGCGTCCTATGACGTATCCCTCGCCCTGCTGCGTGACGATGTTGCTGATTATTCCTTTCTTGCTGCTGAAGTTGTAGCGGATGTTGTTGGTCTCATACGGCGTTTGTCCCTCGCTGAAGACGGGCGTTCCGCGCATGTTTCCGATGGAGTCTTCCACGCCGTGGGCGTAGACGGTGCTGCTGTCCATGTTCATGGAGATGACGTCGGCGGTGAGTTCGACCTGCTGATAGCTGACCTTTCCCTCGCCGAAGAGGTCGGCATAGCCGTCCTGCGTGAACATGATGGAGTCTGCGGCCTCGTAGTTGACGGGAGCCTCGAGCGCGGCCCGGCGGGTGGTGTCGGCACGCTGCGTGCCTGCCGCCGTCGAGTCTCCGGCGAGGGGACCGCCGCGCTGCACCGGTGGTTCCGGCACGCGCTGCGCCCTGCGCCGCTGGGCCTGCGCATTGTCTGCAACGAGCAGCAACAGCAGTACCGCAAGCAATGATATGATGTTTCTACGCTTCAACTCTGTTCTGAACCGGCTTCTCTGTCTCTCGGGCGGCAGTCTCCGCCCGCATGCGAGCCACAAAAGTAAGCATTTAAAGCGTCACGGCCCGTAGATTAAAAGATTTTTAAGACTAAAGGAACATCCCGCACCAGCCGTCGAACCGCCGCAGGCCGTCCTCTCCGAACTTCTCGAGGCTGCGGCGTGCCTGCTCCACGGTCTTCTCGCGGTCGAGGCGTGTCTTCGAGAAGAATTTGTCTGCGAAGCAGACGAGCTGTTCCTCGAGGCTGACGGGCACCATGTCGCGATGGGGCACGGGCAGCCCTTGCTCCACGATGTCGCGCAGCGAGAGTCCGGCTCCCGTATGCCGCTCGCAGACGAGCGCGTGGCGCGGATAGCCGTCGGCACGCATCAGCTCCGCGCCGATCGTCCCGTGACAGATGTAAGGCTCCGTGCCGTGGCAGCAGATGGCGGGAGCGTCGGTGCGGAAGATGCCGATGTCGTGGAGCATTGCCGCCTCGCTGACGAACCGCAGGTCCAGGTCAAGCTCCGGATGGCGGCGTGCCAGCTCCAGTGCCTTGTCGCGGACGCTGCGGCTGTGGGTCAGCAGGATGCTGCGCAGATCGCCCGCACCGGCGGGATAATACTTGTCTATCTCCGTGTATGGGAATGTCGTTTCCGTGGTTTTCATCTGTCTGTCTTTTGGTGTCCTGTAATATGCCCTACGGTTTCCGCTCCGGAACTGCGCGGTTTGGAAATTCAAACCGCGCGGTTTTTGCTCCGAAACCGCGCGGTTTTCGACCTGAAACCGCGCGGTTTTTGACTTGAAACTGCGCGGTTTTGATTTTGATACCGCGCGGTTTGAAATTTGATACCGTGCGGTTTGGAAATCAAAACCCCGGGAGACCGCCGTCGGGCGCGCCCGCAAAGATACGAAGGAGCCGATTAAATTCTGCCAAAATGAGTTACCTTTGCAGCGATGAAACATCCTCCATCCATGGCACAGACAGCAGACAGGCACATCGGATTCATCGGCACGGCAGTGCTGCTGACGGCACTGTTGCTGTGTCTCGCCACCGGCATCCGCGCACAGGACTTCACCGTCGTCATCGACGCGGGACACGGGGGACACGACCCGGGAGCCGTGGGACGCATCTCGAAGGAGAAGGACATAAACCTGAGCGTCGCGCTCAAGCTGGGGCGGCAGATAGAGCGGGAATGTGAGGACGTGAAGGTCATCTACACGCGCAAGACGGACGTCTTCGTGAAGCTGGACCGCCGTGCACAGATCGCAAACGACGCGAAAGCCGACCTCTTCATCTCCATCCACACGAACTCCCTGGCGAAGAACACCACGGCACAGGGAGCGTCGACGTGGACGCTCGGTCTGGCAAAGTCGGACGACAACCTGGCGGTGGCGCAGCGCGAGAACTCCGTGATCCTCTACGAAGACGACTACAAGACGCGCTATGCCGGCTTCGACCCAAGCTCGGCGGAGTCATATATCATCTTCGAATTCATGCAGGACCGGTACATGTCGCAGAGCGTCAGGCTGGCGTCGCTGGTGCAGAAACAGTTCAAAAACACAGGCCGCCGCACGGACAACGGCGTGCATCAGGCGGGCTTCCTCGTGCTGAAAGCAAGTGCCATGCCGAGCATTCTGGTGGAGCTGGGCTTCATCTCCACACCGGCCGAGGAACGCTATCTGAACACCGCCAATGGACAGGAGACGCTGGCAGACTGCATCTTCCGGGCCTTCCGCGAGTACCGCACCGGACGGGTGGCACGCTCCGACGCCTCGGGCAGCAGCGACAGACCGGCGGCAACACGGCAGGAAAAACCGTCGGCACAGCAGCAGGACAAGCCGTCGCAGCCCGCGGAAAGCACGCCGAAACCGGTGGAAAAGAAGACCGCCACTGCGGCAGGCAACGCCGGGGAAGGCAAGCCCGTGTTCAAAATCCAGTTCCTCACGTCGTCGCGACAGCTCAAGGACGGCGACAGCCGGCTCAAGGGACTCGGCCCCGTGGAGCACTATGTGGAGAACGGTACCTACAAATACACCTGCGGAGCATCGACAGACTACAACCTGGTGAGGCGCAAGCACCGCGAGGTGACACGGAAATTCAAGGACGCATTCATCATCGCCTTCCGAGGCAGTGAGAAGATAAACGTGAACGACGCAATCAGGGAGTTCAAGAACAACAGGTAACACCATATTATATATAACAGAAAGAAACATCATGAAGATAAGCAAGGAAGTGAAGGTGGGGCTGACGGGCATCGCGGTCCTGTTCATACTCATCTACGGCATAAACTATCTCAAGGGCGTGGACATATTCAAGTCGAGCAACCACATGTACGTCCGCTTCCAAGACATCAGCGGACTGGCGAAATCAAGCCCGATCTACGCCGACGGCTACAAGGTGGGCACGGTCAGCAACCTCTGCTACGACTACGCCCGCCCCGGGAACGTCATCGTGGAAATCGACATCGACCCGCAGCTGCGCGTGCCCCGGGGAAGCACTGCCGAGATCACGTCGGACATGCTGGGAGCCGTGCGTCTGTCGCTGCTGCTCGCCGACAACCGGCAGGACAGCTACAGCGCAGGCGACACCATTCAGGGCCACGTCAACGGGGGAGCCTTGAGCGAAGCGGCCGCCATGCTGCCGAAACTCGAGCAGATGCTGCCCAAGCTCGACTCGATCATGGCATCGCTGAACACGCTTCTTGCCGACCCGTCCATCGCCGCTACGCTCCATAACGTGGAGAATCTGACGGCAAGCCTCAACGCCAACAGCCGGCAAATCGAGGGTCTGCTGCGCAATGACGTGCCGCGCCTCGCCGCGAAGATGGACACAATCGGGTCCGACCTGGCGGCCATCACGGGCAATCTCAAGCAGATCGACTATGCCGCGACGATGGAAGAGGTGAACGCAACGCTGGCAAACGTGAAGCAACTGACCGACCGGCTCGGGCAAAACGACAACACCGTGGGGCTGCTGCTGAACGATCCGACGCTGTATAACAACCTGTCGGCGACGGCGGCAAACGCAGCATCGCTGCTCGACGACCTGAAGTCGCACCCGAAACGCTACGTCCACTTCTCCCTGTTCGGCCGCAAGGACAAGCCGTCTGCCGGAGACTGAAGGGCGGCAGACCGCGTGCTGCGGCATGCGCCGCCGCAAGAAAAGCGGACAAAAAAGACTTATTTGGAATTCATATAAATAAGCGCGTCCGCCGTCCGCCCCTGCCCTCGGGACTTCACAAACCCTCACGGGACGCGTCCGAAGCACTTCGCCCCCTGCCTGCCGGCGCGTGGTAGCCAAGGAGAAACGTCAGGCGTAAGTCCCTAAAACACAAAGCGTTCGACAAAAGCAACAGCGAAACAGGACCTCCGGAAGCGGACTTTCCGTAAAGAACTGTGGTTTAAGACATTGTGACAACCGCATCTTTTGCAAACAAAAAGCGGGTTTGTTTATCAGGAAAAAGATTCTCAATTTTGCGTTGCCACCGTGGAGTTGGCACCCAATTACTATATTGCACAATAGAAAGAAATGAACGAAGACGAATACAAAAACCTGTGGGTACAGTGCTTGAGCTTCATAAAAGACAACATAAGCGAGCAACAGTACAAGACATGGTTCAAGCCTATTGTGCCGCTGAAGTACGAGAACGGGACTCTGACAATAAAGATTCCAAGCAACTTCTTCTATGAGTTTCTTGAGGAACGATACTCGGATTTGATCAAGACAGCGCTGTACAGGTATTTCGGCAAAGGCACGATGCTGAGATACAAGATAGTGATTGACAGCACGCGTCCCGTAAGCGGAGGAACCACCGAACTGCCGTCGGCAGGTCATGCTCCTGCGGAACACCCCTGCCGCACCGCCGTGCAGACCACAGACATTCCGCAACCCGTCGTGCGCGACATAGACCCCCATCTGAACCCGAACTGCGGCTTCGACACCTTTGTCGAGGGAATAAGCAACAAGCTGGCACGCAGCGTGGGCGAGGCTGTGGCGGAGAAACCGGGCAAGACCGCGTTCAATCCGCTGTTCATATATGGAGCTTCGGGTGTCGGAAAGACGCATCTCGTCAATGCCATCGGGCTGAAGGTGAAAGAGCTGTACCCGCAGTTGCGCGTGCTGTATGTCTCGGCAAACCTCTTCAAGGTGCAGTACACGGAGTCCGTGTGCCGCAACAAGTCGAACGATTTCATCAACTTCTATCAGACGGTTGACGTGCTTATCATCGACGACATTCAGGAGTTCACAGCCCAGAAAGCCACGCAGAACACCTTCTTCCACATCTTCAACCAGCTGCATCAGAACGGCCGTCAGCTCATAATGACCTCAGACCGTCCGCCAAAAGAGCTGCAGGGCATCGAAGACCGCCTGATAACCCGCTTCAAATGGGGCATGGTGGCAGAGCTTGAAAAGCCCACACTGGAACTGCGCAAGGACATTCTGCGCAGCAAAATAGCGCGTGACGGACTGAAATTCCCCGAGGAAGTGATAGACTACATCGCCGAAAACGTGACGGACAACGTGCGCGACCTTGAGGGAATAGTCGTTGCCATCATGGCAAACGCCACCATATATAATAGGAAAATAGGACTTCGGCTTGCCGAACAAGTGGTCAAGAAGTCGGTGAGCACGGCTCCGAAAACGTTCTCCGTGGACCATATAATCGAGACTGTCTGCAAGCACTACGGGGTCAAGTCTGCCGACATAGCTGCAAAGAGCCGCAAGCGCGACATCGTGCAGGCACGTCAGGTGGCGATGTTCTTAGCAAAGAGCTATACGGAGTATTCCGCCGCGAGAATCGGTGCGCTGATTGGCAACCGCGACCACGCCACCGTGCTGCACGCACTGAAGACAGTCAACCAGCAGAGAGAGATAGACAAGCAGTTCTGTGCTGAGCTTGAAGCCATACAGACAGAGCTGAAAGCATAGCCGCAACCGGAGGACGAGGGCAATGGACAGCAAAGTCTACACATACGACGAGGCATACAACGCCTCATTGGAATATTTCGGCGGCGATGAGCTTGCCGCACGTGTTTGGGTCAACAAGTACGCACTGAAGGATTCGTTCGGACATCTCTACGAGAAGTCGCCCGAAGACATGCACTGGCGCATTGCAAACGAACTGGCACGCATAGAGGCAGGATACGCCAACCCGATGAGTGCCCGGCAGTTGCACGACCTGATGGATCACTTCCGCTACATCGTGCCGCAGGGCAGCCCGATGACCGGCATAGGCAACAACTTCCAGATAGCTTCACTGTCAAACTGCTTCGTCATCGGCATCAATGGCAATGCCGATTCCTACGGTGCCATCTTCCGGATTGACGAGGAGCAGGTGCAGCTGATGAAGCGGCGCGGAGGCGTGGGACACGACTTGTCGCACATCCGTCCCAAAGGCTCGCCGGTCAAGAACTCGGCACTCACGTCCACGGGACTGGTGCCGTTCATGGAACGCTACTCCAACTCGACGCGCGAGGTGGCACAGGAGGGACGGCGCGGAGCACTGATGCTCACCGTCTCGATAAAGCATCCCGATGCCGAGGCTTTCATCGATGCCAAGATGACCGAAGGGAAGGTGACCGGTGCGAACATTTCCGTAAAGATTGACGATGAATTCATGCAGGCCGCAACAACGGGACAGCAGTATATCCAGCAGTTCCCCGTGCAGTCTGCCGACCCTATAGTAAGGAAAGAGACCGATGCCGCCGCGCTGTGGAAGAAGATTATCCACAACGCATGGAAGTCGGCAGAGCCGGGAGTGCTGTTTTGGGACACCATACTGCGCGAGTCCGTCCCCGATTGCTATGCCGACTTGGGCTTCAACACGACAGCCACGAACCCGTGTGGCGAGATTCCGCTCTGCCCTTACGACTCATGCCGCCTGCTGGCCATCAACCTCTACTCCTACGTTGTCGCCCCGTTCACTCCCGAAGCGCACTTCGATTTCGATTTGCTGAGCCGCCATGCAATGCTGGCACAGCGCATCATGGACGACATTATCGACCTTGAATTGGAGAAGATTCAGTCCATCATAGCCAAGGTTGAGTCCGACCCCGAGAGCGATGAGGTGAAGCACACCGAGCACGAACTGTGGAAAAAGATATACCGTAAGAGCGGACAAGGACGGCGCACGGGTGTGGGTATCACAGCCGAAGGAGACATGCTGGCCGCTCTCGGACTGCGCTACGGCACGGAAAAAGCCACGGAATTCTCGGAGCGCGTGCACAAGACCATCGCGTTGAGTGCTTACCGTTCGTCGGTGAACCTTGCAAAAGAGCGCGGAGCATTCGAGATATACGACACCGAGCGCGAGAAGAACAACCCGTTCATCAACCGCCTGGCAGAGGCAGACCCCGGGCTGTATGAGGAGATGAAGAAGTACGGACGGCGCAACATTGCCTGTCTGACCATCGCCCCGACAGGCACAACGAGCCTGATGACACAGACGACCTCGGGCATTGAGCCGGTGTTCCTGCCGTGCTACAAACGCCGCCGCAAGGTTAACCCGAACGATCCCAACGTGCGCATAGACTATGTAGACGATACCGGTGACGCTTTCGAGGAATATACCGTGTTCCATCCCAAGTTCAAGATATGGATGGAGGCCAACGGCTACGACGCGGACAAGGACTACACACAGGACGAGCTTGATGCCATCGTTGCCAAGTCGCCATACTACAAGGCAACATCCAATGACGTGGACTGGCTCATGAAGGTGAAGATGCAGGGGCGCGTGCAGAAATGGGTTGACCACAGCATCAGCGTCACCATAAACCTGCCGAACAACGTCAGCGAAGAATTGGTGAACGAACTGTATGTCACCGCATGGAAGAGCGGATGCAAGGGCTGCACCGTCTATCGCGACGGCTCGCGGGCAGGCGTGCTCATCTCTACGAAGAAAGACAAGAAGGCCGAAATTCCTATCTGTCTTCCGCCAAGCGTCGTGGAAGTAAGGCCGAAGGTGCTCGAAGCCGACGTGGTGCGCTTCCAGAACAACAAGGAGAAATGGGTGGCTTTCGTAGGACTGCTCGACGGCTATCCCTACGAGATATTCACCGGAGTGCTCGACGACGACGAAGGCATAATCCTGCCCAAGAACATCTCACACGGCAACATCATCAAGAACACCGACGACAACGGAGTGAAACGCTACGACTTCCAGTTCGAGAACAAGCGCGGATATAAGGTCACAATCGAGGGCTTGTCGGAGAAGTTCAACAAGGAATACTGGAACTACGCCAAGCTGATATCGAGCGTGCTGCGCTACCGCATGCCTATCGACCGCGTGATCCGTCTCGTCGGACAGCTGGAACTCGACAGCGAGAGCATCAACACATGGAAGAACGGCGTTGAGCGTGCACTGAAGAAATACGTGACTGACGGCACGGCAGCACGCGGACAGAAGTGTCCCAACTGCGGCAACGAGACGCTGGTCTATCAGGAAGGCTGTCTCATCTGCACCACGTGCGGAGCATCGCGCTGCGGATAGGCGGAAAGGCTACACCTTATTATATATATGCGACTGCCGGTATGGAACTTGTCTTCAACATCAGATACCGCACCAAGTGGGGAGAGACCCTCAAGGTCGCGGGCGACGTTCCTGAGCTTGGGAACGGCAGCGAAGAGAATGCCCTGCCGCTGACAACGGACGACGGCGACCTTTGGACAGGACGTGTCGCCGTGAAGATACCGGCAAGCCGCAAGCTGACATATCACTACATCGTATGCAGCGGAGGCAGGACAGAGCGCAGCGAATGGACCGGCATGGCACGGGAGCTTTGTGTGCAGAACCGGAAAGACAAGACCTACATGCTGCGGGACAGCTGGAAGGACATCCCTGAATGTAGTGTCCTTTTCTCGTCGGCATTCACCGGAGCGTGGCTGAAACATGACAGCGACACCATGCACCGGCAACCCTGCACAGGTCGGAGCGTCATCTTCAAGGCCACATATCCGTGCCGCAAGAGCGAGAGACTCTTCATCAGCGGCAGCAACGAAGCACTCGGCTGTTGGGATGCGTCAAAAGCCATACCCATGAGTAGCCACAACTATCCCGAGTGGCAGGCAGAGATCGATGCCGACGCGCTGACATTTCCTTTCGAATATAAGTTCATCTGCAAGGACGCAACCACAGGCGGAACCACGGCGTGGGAGAGCGGGTCTAACCGTCACTTCGCCCTGCCGTGCATGAGCGGCAACGAGACAATCATCGTCGACAATCTGCTCCCATCGTTGCCCGTGCCGCACTGGCGCGGCTCCGGCATAAACGTCCCCGTCTTCTCACTGAAGACAGAAGGCAGCTTCGGTGTCGGCGACTTCGGCGATTTGCAGACGTTCATCCGCTGGGCAGCAATGACAGGACAGAAGATCGTGCAGCTCCTGCCGGTCTACGACACCACGCTGACCGGCACATGGGCAGACTCATACCCCTACAACAGCATCTCCGTCTATGCCCTCCACCCCATGTATCTCGACCTGCGCCAGCTGCCTCCACTGAGAGACCGGCACCGCTCTGCCGAGTTCGGCAAGATGCAGAAGAGGCTGAACGCACCGGACAAGGTGGACTATGAGACGGTGAACCGTGCCAAGCGCGAATACGCCGCCCTGTCGTTCCGTCAGGACGGCAAGGCCGTTCTCGCCTCCGAGGAGTTCGGGCGTTTCTTTGCGGACAACGAATCCTGGTTGGTGCCATACGCCGCTTTCAGCGTGCTGCGCGACACTTACGGCACGGCCGACTTCCGCCTTTGGCAGGGACACAGCATCTACGACGCAGCGGAAATCAAGAGCATGTGCAGTGCCGGTGGCTGTCTCCACGACAAGGCGGCACTGTACTACTACATACAGTTCTTCCTCGACAAGCAGCTGGCGACAGCCGGTGCCTATGCTCGGGCGCAGGGTCTGGTGCTGAAAGGCGACATCCCCATCGGCATAAGCCGCGACAGCGTCGACGCATGGACAGAGCCGCAGTACTTCAACATGGACAGTCAGGCGGGTGCTCCGCCCGACGACTTCTCCGCCAACGGACAGAACTGGGGCTTCCCCACCTACAACTGGAACGCCATGAAGGCCGACGGCTACGCATGGTGGACACGCCGTCTTCGGCAGATGAGCCGCTATTTCGATGCCTACCGCATCGACCATGTGCTCGGGTTCTTCCGCATCTGGCAGATTCCGCTCGACTCCGTGCACGGACTGCTCGGGCAGTTCGCGCCGTCACTGCCCATGAGCGAGGACGAGATACGTGGCTTCGGCTTCCGCTTCGACGCAGACAGGGACACACGCCCCTACATCCACGCCTCCTTCCTTGCCGACATCTTCGGCAGGGACACGGAGTTCGTCAAGGCCACATTCCTCACTGCCGACGGCGACAGCGGCACTTTCCGCATGAAGCCCGAGTTCTCCACGCAGCGCAAGGTCGAAGCCTTCTTTGCAACAAAGACCGATGCCGACAGCGTGCGTATGCGAGATGGGCTGTACTCACTGATAAGCAATGTGCTCTTCGTCCGCGACCACGACGACCATAGTCTCTATCATCCACGCATCGCGGCGCAGAACGACTATGCCTACCGTGCACTCGACGAGGCACAACAGACGGCGTTCAACAACCTCTACAACAACTACTACTATCAACGCCACAACCGTTTCTGGGAAGAACGCGGCATGGAGAAGTTGCCGGTGCTCATCGGTTCGACAGCCATGCTGGCGTGTGGCGAAGACCTCGGCATGATTCCCGACTGTGTGCCGGCGGTGATGGACAGGCTGCACATCCTCTCGCTCGAGGTACAGCGCATGCCAAAGATCATGTTCCATGAGTTTGCCAACACACGCCGCTATCCTTACTTGTCGGTATGTACGCCGTCCACACACGACATGGCAACACTGCGCAGCTGGTGGACAGAAGACGCCGACCTCACGCAGCGGTTCTTCAACAGCGTGCTCGGACACATCGGCAAGGCTCCGGCCGAAGCCACGCCGGAGATTTGTGAGGAAATCATACGCATGCACCTCGACAGCCCGTCCATGCTGTGCATCCCGCTGTTGCAGGACTGGCTGTCCATAGACGCACAGACGCGGTGTGCCGATGCCGCCGACGAGCGCATAAACGTGCCTGCCATACCGCGCTACTACTGGCGTTACCGCATGCCGCTCACCATCGAAAGCCTCATGGAAGCCGCTCCGCTCAACAGCCGCATAGCCCGTCTCATAAGCCTCAGCGGCAGATAAAAACGCATACACACGCCACACACATGGAAAGCCGCATCACACTCAACGACATGCACTTCTACTCCTACCACGGAGTACTGCCACAGGAAGCCGTCACAGGCACCGGTTACACCGTAAACATACAGCTGCATACGGACATCGCCCGCGCAATGGCGAGCGACGCACTGCCCGACACCATCGACTACTCTGCCGTCTACACCATCGTCAAGGCAGAGATGCAGCAACCGTCAAAACTCTTGGAGCATGTCTGTGGAAGGATTGTCAAGCACATATTCAGCGATTTCTCTGCGGTCGAGGCAATAGACATCAGCATCGACAAGTCCAATCCGCCAATGGCGGGAGCCGACATCCGCTCGGCAGGCGTGCGTCTCAGCATCAGCAGGGGCGAGGCAGAGATAGTCCTCTGAGGGCAGGGAACGTCTTTCGCCCGAGCAGATAGTACTGCACTATCAGGCTTCCGTCCATCATCCCGTCCGGTCTTTCCGTCACGCTCTTCGTCAGGTTCTCCCTGCGCTTTGCCTCATAGTCGGGCTTCATGCGGTGGTACGCACGGCGTGCCTTCAGCACTGCGGCGGCATTTGCCGGCTGCAGCTTCAGCACATATTGCAGCGCAGCCACATGGTCGAGCACACAGCGCACCGCCATTACCCTGCGCAGTTCCCTCTCCGGCAGGTTCTTGTAGAGCATCAGCAGGTTGTTGCGGAAGTTCAGGAACGTCTTCTTCGGGTTCTCCCTCTTCAGTGTGGCGGCACCGAGATGATACACCGTGCTCTGCGGGACGCACGCCACGCGCCTGCCGCGTGACCTGAAACGCCAGCACAGGTCAATCTCTTCCATGTGTGCGAAGAAGCCGTCGTCCAGACCACCCGCCTTGCGGAAGTCGTCCATCCTGACAAGCATCGCCGCACCCGTGGCCCAAAAGGCATAGCACGCATCGTCATACTGTCCTCTGTCTTCCTCCGTCACACCCATCACCCTGCCGCGACAGAAGGGATATCCGTAGCGATCCAGGTAGCCGCCGCACGCTCCGGCATACTCGAACGCCGTGCGTCTGCGCAGGCTGAGCACCTTTGGCTGACAGGCTGCCACGTCGGGATGCGAGTCCATGAATGAGGTCAGCGGCGCAAGCCAGTGCGGGGTCACCTCCACATCAGAGTTGAGCAGCACGGCATACTGTGCCTCCACCTGTCGCAGCGCACGGTTATATCCGCCGGCATAGCCGTAGTTGCCGTCGAGCTGTATCACCCTCACCTGCGGGAACTCCCGTCTCAGCATCTCTGCCGAACCGTCGGAGGAACCGTTGTCTGCCACACACACGCTCCCCTCCCCCGCCGAGTGCCGCAGCACCGACGGCAGGAAGCGGCGCAACATGTCGCAGCCGTTCCAGTTGAGTATCACCACCGCAACCTTGTCCATCTCTGCCTCCTCACGCGTCCTCTCTCTTTATCTTCCAGCGTTTGTGCGACCAGAACCAGTATGGCGGATCGCGCCTTATCGACTCCTCCAGACACCGCGCGAAGCTCTCGGTGATCTCGCCGTCGGCAGTCTGCTTGGGGGTCTCCGTCAGCAGGCGGAAGCGTATGCGGCTGTACCCGCGCCGCTCACGGCGTATGTCGCAGTAGAACACTGCCGCGTCGAACATCTTCGCCAGCTTCTCCGCACCGTCCATGAACACCGTGTCCCGGTTCAGGAACGTGGTCCAGTAGCGTGCCTCGTTGCGGTTCGGCGACTGGTCGGTGATGAAGCCCACGGCCATTGCCTTGCCCTCACGGTGCAGTTTCAGCAGCGAGCGTGCCGTCGAGTGCTTAGGCACGTTGATGCCGCCGAAGCGGCTGCGGATGTGCAGGAACAGGTTGTCCATGTACTTGTTGTGCAGCGGCTTGTATATCTGTATGGGCAGGCAGTCCTTGTCCAATGCCAGTGCCAGCCCCATGGTCCACTCGAAGCTGCCGTAGTGCGGCATCATCAGGAACGCACAGCGGTGCTCCCTCACTGCATTGACTATCGCCTCGGGATTCTCATACACCATGCGCCGCCGCAGCTCGTCTGCCGTGATGCGCAGGGTCTTTATCTCCTCGACCACGTAGTCGCAGATGTAGTGGTAGAACTTCTTCTCTATGTCTCTCAGTTCGGCAGCTGTCTTCTCGGGGAACGAGTTTCTCAGGTTGGAGCGCACCGTGCGCCGTCTGTATCCGAGCACATGGCGCAGCAGCACATACAGCACGTCCGACACCACATACAACACCCGCAACGGCAGCGATGCCAGCAGGAGCATACCCGCATAGGCGAGCCAGTATGTCAGTCTGTGTTTCACCCCGGTATCTCCCCCGTCAGTGCCGTGCCGTCGGCATTATGGTCTCCAAGCCTCACGCTGACAATCCTGTTGTCGAGCGACGCATCATACGGCACCTCCACCTTTATATAATTGGGAGTGAACCCGTGCATCACCCTGCCCCGCTGTGTCTTCTCCATCAGCACGGGCATCACCTGTCCCGTGTGGCGGCCGTAGAACCCGTGCAGCTTCGCGTCCGACAGTTCCAGCATCCTTTGGCTGCGTTCGTGCTTCTGCTGCGGTGTCACCGTGTGCGCAATCTTCAGCGCAGCCGTGCCGGGACGTTCGGAGTAGCTGAAGACGTGCAACTGTGTCACGTCAAGGCTCTTCACGAAGTTGTATGAGTCCTCAAACAGTGCGTCGGTCTCGCCGCGCGTGCCGACCATTATGTCCACGCCGATGAAGCAGTCGGGCATCTGCCGTCGTATCCGCTCTATCTTGTAGGCGAAGAGGTCGGTGTTGTAGTGCCGCTTCATCAGCCGCAGCACGTCGTCGCTGCCGCTCTGTAGCGGGATGTGGAAGTGGGGCATGAAGCGTCGCGATTGTGCCACGAAGTCAATCACCTCGTCGCGCAGCAGGTCCGGCTCTATCGACGAAATGCGGTAGCGTTCTATGCCGTCAACCTCGTCCAGTGCCTTCACAAGGTCGAGGAAGCTCTCGCCCGTGCTGCGGCCGAAGTCGCCGATGTTCACGCCGGTTATCACAATCTCCTTGCCACCCTCGGCAGCGGTGCGGCGTGCCTGCTCCACCATCGACGCGATGCTGCCGTTGCGGCTGCGGCCGCGTGCCATCGGTATGGTGCAGTATGTGCAGAAGTAGTTGCACCCGTCCTGCACCTTCAGGAAGTAGCGCGTGCGGTTGCCCTTCGAGCACGAGGGCACGAACGTGCGTATGCCGCCAAAACCTGTGGTCAGGGTCTTGCCGCCCTCGGCTTGCTTGTGCAGGCCGTCTATGTGGGCCATGATGTCTTTCTTGTCCTCCGCACCTATCACCACGTCAACGCCCGGGATGGCGGCGATGACCTCGGGCTTCAGCTGGGCATAGCAGCCCGTCACCATCACATAGGCTCCGGGGTTCTGCTTTATCAGGCGGCGGATGGTCTGGCGGCACTTGCGGTCGGCAACCTCGGTGACGGAGCACGTGTTTATGACACACACGTCTGCCCGCTCACCGCGACGGGCCGTGCGGATGCCGGCATCCTCGAGCATGCGGCTGATGGTGGCAGTCTCCGAAAAGTTCAGCTTGCACCCCAAGGTGTAGTAGACCGCCTTCCTGTCGGCGGCGTATGATGTATCGGCCATTAATGTCTCCCAAAAACAAAAATTTTCGCAAATGTACGCCAATTTGTGAAGATTTCCTACCTTTGCACAAAATCTGCCCAAGTGTGCATTAACCAACATAAAGGACAATAACTTTGATTAAGGAAAATTTCGTCAAGCTATATGAGAGCAGCTTCCGTGAGAACTGGAGGCTCAACTGCCTCTCCGACTACGGAGAGGACACCAACTTCACCTACGGACAAGTGGCCGAGGAGATTGCAAGACTTCATATTCTGTTTCGCAGCTGTCACATCGGACAGGACGACAAGGTCGCCATCATCGGCAAGAACAACACCCACTGGTGCATTGCTTTCCTTGCCACCGTCACCTACGGTGCAGTTGTGGTACCCATACTGCAGGACTTCAGCCAGTACGACGTGCAGCACATCGTCAACCACTCCGACTCGGTATTCCTCTTCACCAGCGACTCCATCTGGGAGCATCTTGAGGAAGACAGCATCCCCTGCGTGCGCGGAGCATTCTCGCTGACCGACTTCCGCTGTCTCTACCAGCGCGACGGCGAGACCATACAGAAGACGGTGAAGCATCTCGACGACACGATGAAGAAGAAATACCCCAACGGCTTCAGCCGCGAGGACGTGGTCTACGGAGACATACCCAACGACAAGCTGGCACTCATAAACTACACCTCGGGCACCACCGGATTCAGCAAGGGAGTCATGCTCTCGGGCAACAGCCTGGCGGGCAATGTCATGTACGGCCTGCGCAGCCGGCTGTTGCAGCGTGCCGAGAACGACCTGGCATTCCTGCCGCTGGCACATGCCTACGGCTGTGCGTTCGACTTCCTCACCGCCGTGGCGGCAGGCACGCACGTCACGCTGCTCGGGAAGACGCCCTCGCCTAAGATACTGCTCAAGGCGTTCAGCGAGATAAAGCCGAACATCATCATCACGGTGCCGCTGGTCATCGAGAAGATCTACAAGAACATCATCCTGCCGAGCATAAACCGGAAACCCATGAAGATGGCACTCAGCATCCCGATGCTCAACACGCAGATATACGCACAGATACGCAACAAGCTCATGGCCGCACTCGGAGGACGCTTCAAGGAAGTCATCATCGGTGGCGCAGCGATGAACCCCGAAGTGGAGGCCTTCTTCCACAAAATCAAGTTCCCCTTCACCATCGGCTACGGCATGACGGAGTGCGGACCGCTGATCAGCCACTCCTACTGGGACAAGTTCGTGCCCACATCGTCAGGACGGCTGCTCGACACCATGGAGGCACGCATCTATAAGGAAGACCCGCACAGCGACACGGGAGAGATACAGGTGAGAGGCGAGAACGTAATGATGGGCTACTACAAGAACCCCGAGGCAACACAGGCGGCATTCACCGACGACGGCTGGCTGCGCACGGGCGATGTCGGCTGTCTTGACAACGACAACAACCTGTACCTGCGCGGACGCAGCAAGACCATGATCCTCGGCCCCAGCGGACAGAACATCTTCCCCGAAGAGATTGAATCGAAGCTCAACAACCTCCCCTTCGTACAGGAGAGCCTCGTCATAGAGAAAGACAAGAAGCTCGTGGCACTGGTCTATGCCGACAGCGAAGCACTCGACTCGCTCGGGCTGAACACGGAGCAGAACATCAAGACCATCATGGACGAAAACCTGAAGACGCTGAACAGCCAGGTGGCGGGCTACGAAAAGGTGAGCCGCATACAGCTCTACCCCACCGAGTTCGAGAAGACACCCAAGCGCAGCATCAAGCGTTTCCTCTACACCGGCCTGCACTGATTCCGTCTCCGCGACATGTACACCCATACCCACTTCCACGTCCGCCCCACCACAGGCGGACGTGCTTTTTTCCTGATAACGGCTGCAATGCCTTCCGAGAATAACATAAATGTTGCTCGAAGCCTGCTCCTGTCCTTTCACATCGTTCGATGTGAACGTTCATAGACTTGTGGCTGTACGTCCACACGGCTATGGCTGTACGTCCACAGAGCTATGGCTGTACGT
>CAVDAU010000008.1:0-22920 GCA_963607015.1 Streptococcaceae bacterium | reverse complement strand
TAGACAGTGCGCGGCGCACACCCAATATCCATGTCCTGCGACGTTGGGCTTTGGTATTATAACACATTGAAAATCAGCGTTTCCATGGCTGTACGTCCACAGATTTATGGCTGTACGTCCACAGATTTGTGGCTGTACGTCCATAGAACTGTGGCTGTACGTCCACAAAACTGCCTCACTTGCACCTTGGTTTGTCGGCAAAGTGACCTATATTTGCAGACACGAAAAACGACAACAAATACACTTTTTGAGACATGAAGAAGACAAGAGCCGCCGTAGTAGGCTATGGCAACATCGGACGCTATGCCGTGCAGGCATTAGAGGCTTCCGCAGACTTTGAGATTGCCGGCATCGTGCGCCGTCAGGGAGCTGAGGGGAAGCCCTCGGAGTTGGCAGCATACAAGGTAGTGAAGGACATCACGGAATTGGACGACGTGGATGTCGCCATCCTCGCCACGCCCACCCGCAGTTGTGAGGAATATGCGCGGAAGATCGTTCCGTTAGGGATAAACACCGTCGACAGCTTCGACATCCACGGCCGGATATGCCAATACCGTGAGGCCATGATGCCCATCTGCAAGGAGCACAATGCCGTGTCGGTGATTGCCGCAGGCTGGGACCCCGGGTCGGACTCGGTGGTGCGCACGCTGATGCAGAGCCTCGCCCCCAAGGGACTGTCCTATACGAACTTCGGCCCGGGCATGTCGATGGGACATTCTGTCTGCGTCCGATCAAAGAACGGCGTGAAGGACGCACTGTCCATGACCATCCCGCTCGGCGAGGGCATACATCGCCGCATGGTGTATGTGGAGCTTGAAGACGGAGCGAGCCTTGAGGACGTGACACGGGACATCAAGGCAGACCCCTACTTCTCAAGCGACGAGACACACGTCTTCGCTGTGCCGTCGGTGGATGCCGTGCGCGACATGGGACACGGGGTGAACCTCGTGCGCAAGGGCGTGAGCGGCAAGACGCAGAACCAGCGGTTGGAGTTCAACATGAGCATCAACAACCCCGCCATGACGGGACAGGTGCTTGTCAACGTGGCACGCGCCTCCATGCGCCTACAGCCGGGGTGTTACACGATGGTGGAGATACCGGTTGTGGACATGCTGCCGGGCACGCGAGAGGAAAACATTGCGCATCTCGTGTGAGAGAGACCGGCGGGGCTTGCAGCCCGAAGTGCCGTCGTACATATATATATAGGAATATGCCCGTGCGTCAGACAGAGACGCGCGGGCATTTGTTTTCAGTCAAGCAGCAGCTCGTAGTCGACGACACCGAGCCACTTGTCGAACTTCCTGCCCACGTCCTTGAAGCAGGATACCTGACGGAAGCCGAGTGCACGGTGGAGGGCGCAGCTCGCCTCGTTGCCCTCGGTGATGCAGGCAATCAAAGCCCTGTAGCCGCCGGCAGCACGGCAGTCGGCAATCAGCTTCTCCATCAGCTGCCGCCCGATGCCCTTGCGCAGGTGTTCGGGATGCAGATAGACCGTCGTCTCCAACGTGTGCTGATAGGCGGCACGCTGCCTCCAGCGGTGGGCATAGCAGTAGCCCAGTACCGTGCCGTCGTCCTCGAACACCATGTACGGCATTCCCTCCGAGGTGAAGCCGGCGATGCGCTCCGCCATCTCGTCGCGGCCGATCGGGTCGACCTCGAATGTGACCGTACTGTTCACGATGTACCGGTTGTAGATGTCCGTAATGGCATCAATGTCCTGACTCTTGACGTTTCTAATCATAATGCATTCTCCTTGTCTTTAGTCTGTATTTGTCTTGTATTTGGTTTTCAGGTCGCCGACACCGGTGCCGGTGAAGTAGTCCTCTATGAAGTTCCACCGATCGTCATCGCCGAGCGCATCCGTGCCGAAGAACATCCGGAACAGCTCTATCTGTTCGTTGAAGATCTGCCCGTTGATGTCGAGTATCCGGTTGCTGTAGCCCTCGCTGTCGACCTGCCGCAGGGTGTCAGGATCGCAGAACGTCACCATCACTGCCGGAGAGCCGCTACCCTCGACGGTGAAGGAAAGTCCGCCGAGCATCGAGAGCAGGTTGACGAGCGTGTTAAGGTCGGAGAAAGGCGTGCAGAAGAACGTCAGCCTGTCGCCCGACGAGCCGGTGATCTTCTGCCGGAACAGCTTCTGATAGCGCGCGAGCAACAGGTCGAAGCCCCGCGTCACGGTGAACGACAGCTCATTGCTTGTCTTCTTCTTGGTGCTGCTGATGTAGCTGACACTGCGCCCCTCCTCCGTGCGCGACTCGAGCAGCGAACGCAGGAAATGCTTTGCCGAGCGCACGTCGAGCTTGTGTTCCTCGAAGATGCCCAGCAGCTCCGACTCGTCGAAGCGTCCCTTGGCAGTGAACAGCTTCAGGCTCATCATGCGCTTCAGGCTCAGGAACAGGGCATCGAGCCGCTGCTTCAGATCTGACGAATCCATCTTCAGCAACACCTCATGCCTGCCCACAAGCACCGGCCGCATGCCTTCTGCCAGCGTGCCGTTGCTGAGGTGCTGCTTGAACTCCACGTATCCCATGTTGGGGAAGCACTCTTCCCACAGGCTGTCAAGCCGTGCGCGGTAGGTGCCCGGCACGCCCTCGACCGGCGTCAGGTAGCGTGCGAACCGTCGGGCGAAGGCCTCGCCGGTCTTGTCCTGCAAGAAGCCGTCTGTCATCAGGTTCAGCGGTGTCACCTCGATTATCTTGCGGCCGAACCGTTGTTCAAGGTCTTCCTCAATCCACAGCAGGGCGGTCTTGGTGACTTGTCCCAGCTCCGCTTCATAGTCCGTCTTGCTCCGTGTGCGCGGTATCTTGACAGCAAACTCGAAGTCGGACAGGGACACGGGCATCCGATCCCGCCGGCCCTTCATGTCGTGGACCTCTGTCAGCTTGTGCAGGATCACCGCGAGCTGCGTCTGCGATATGTCGCCGAGCTGGTGCAGGCGCGTCATGTAGTAGAAGTCACGCTCGTGATAGTCGGTCGCGGCAACGCTGAAGATGGAAGCATCGCGGCCGGAACGCCCAATCTCCTGGATGTAGTCCACGAACGTGCTCGGCGGGGCGACGTGATAAACGCGGTCTATGTCAGGGATGTCCACACCCATGCCGAAGGCCTTGGTCGCCACGATCATCTTCTTCTCGCCCTGACGGAACGCCTCCACGATGGCAGCCTTCTGCTCCTTGTCCTTCTTACCGTAGTAGGTATCCACAAGATGCCGGTTCCGGACAGCCACCCACGACCGGACGCGCTGATCCATGCCTCCGGCGAAAGGATAGTACAACAGGGTCTTGTGCTCTTTAAGGTAGCCGTCCACGCGGTCGAAGATTGCCTGCTGCTTCTGCTTCTCGTATGTCTCGCCATCCTTCAGCTCCAGCCTGCGGATGTCGAAGCCGATGTTCTTGCGGCGCACGGTGCCGACATACACCTCTGCCGGTTCCATGCACAGCGATCGGATGGTGGAGAACACCATGTCGTTCCACCCTGCGGGGTTCCACACAGCCGTGGCTGTCAGTGCAAAGACAGGGAAGCCGTAGCCAAGCTCCTGCCGCAGTCCCGTGAGATAACGCCCAAGGAACCAGTAGTCCACGCGGAACTCCTTGCCCCACGTGGTCACGGTGTGGGCTTCGTCGATGACCACCAGACCTATGTGCCGGTCACCGGCGAAGTGGCGTATGTCGTAGCTCAACAACAGTTCCGGCGACAGATACAGCACGTCGGCACGCCCGTCCTTGACACGCCGGTACACGTCTGCTTTCTGCTCGGGTGACAGATCCGACGAGGCGAAGACCGCCTTCTCGTAGCCTGTCGCGCAGAGGCTGTCCACCTGGTCTTCTATCAAGGCTTTCAGCGGCGACACCACTATCGTCAGCATCCCGTATTCCTGTCCGAGGAATATCGCAGGCAGCTGGAACAGCAGCGACTTGCCCGCTCCCGTGGGTGCGGTCAGCAGGATGTTCGTCGCGTTCTCTCCCCTTGCCGCCCGTTCCGCTTCCTGAATTACCTTCTCCGCAATCCGTCCCTGCGAGACCGGCACCGTGCTCTTGCCGTTGTAAAGGTCTTCGTAGATCTCAATGTCGCGGAAGTCTTTGTAGCCGAACGTGTCGTTCAGCACTGCCAGCACTTCGGGACGGCAGTCGGCAGGCAGGCTGCCGGTGGCGATACACGCCGGCTTTTGTGTTTGTTTGATGTCTTGATCGGGAGTCTTCATGAATGTAAGTTCAGAGGTTCGGACAAAGGTAGCGAAAAACCGCGCTATCTGAAGAATATGTTGCGGATGTTACGGCACAGGCTGTTTCGCAGGTCTTCCTCGGGGATACCCGTGACGTTTGCCGCGTCTTTGTAGAGGAGACGGATGTCCGCATCGCTGTCGTCTGTCTCGAGAAACATGCGGTCGAGGGGCACCGTGCGCATGGCTGCCGCATTGTATCTCGCGCCGAAAGAGATATACATCCCGTGGCGCAACAGCTCCTTTGCCGGTTGCGGACCGCCACGGAAGCCGTGGATAATCCACGGGACAGCGGGCTTGACCGCCGAACGTATGCGCAGAAGTTCGTCGACGGCTTTGACAAGATGCACGATGAGCGGCTTCCGCATCTCCTCTGCCAATGCGCACTGAAACCTGAAGATGTCCTCCTGCCTGTCTGCGAAGCCGTCTGCCAGCTTGTCCAGTCCCGCCTCGCCGATGGCAACCACCTGCGGGTCTGCCGCTGCGGTGCGCAACAGGTCTTTCTGTGCATCGGTGTCTGCGGTGTTTATGTACCAGGGGTGTATGCCGACGGAGTAGCAGTAGCCCGACTGCGGACGGAAGCTGTCGGGATAGCAGTTGACGATGGCGTCGGCGTGCGGTGCGTGGGAGTGAATGTCGACGATGTTCATGGCACAGGATCGTATCCCGAACCGCCCCAAGGATGGCAGCGGAGAATGCGCCGCACGGCAAGGTACAGCCCCTTGAAAGGGCCGTGTTTCTTGATTGCCTCGACGGCATATTGTGAGCAAGTGGGCGTGAAGCGGCACGAAGGCCCTGTCAAGGGCGAGATGAACCGCCGGTAGAAATATATGGGCAGCAGCAGCAGTTGCGACAGGATGTCTCTGACAAATCCCATTGTCAATGCTCCTGCTGCATTGCGGACCGCAGCTTCTCCTCGATGAGAGAGAGGGCTGTGCAGACCTTCTTCGTGATGAATGATGTGTCGGACAGACGGTCGGAAAGATAGATGAAGCCGACGGCAATCCTCTTGCCGTTCGCGGCGGCGAAGTCCACAAGACTGTCTTTGTTGAGCCTGTATGCCTCGCGTATCTGCCGCTTCACGCGGTTTCTCCTGACGGCGTGCTTGAAGTGGCGTTTCGAGACGCTCGTCATAATCGCCACCGGAGCGCGGAGGTCGTCCGTGACCTCCATATATACAATGCGCAAAGGGAAGACGGTAAAAGAGCGGGAACCGCTCCTGAACATCTCCCCTATTACTCTCTTCCGGCTGAGCCGCTCGGCTTTCGACAGCGTGTGGGGCATGGGTGTCAGCCCTCCGTGCCGTTGCCTTCCGACTGCTCCTTCAGGAACAGATCCAAGGCGGCTGTCATTGACGGAGCCTTCGGGTTCGGCGCGGAGAAGTCGAGGCGCAGGCCTGCATCCTTCACCGCCTGTGCCGTGACGGAACCCAAGGTACCGATCTTTATGTCGCCCTGATCGAAGTCGGGGTCGTTCTTGAGCAGCGACGAGACTCCCGCCGGACTGAAGAACATCAGTATGTCGTAGGAGCGGATTTCCTCGGGCGTGAAGTCGGTGCTGACCGTGCGGTACATCACGCCTTCGGTGTGCTTTATGTTGCTCTTGTCGAGCAGGTTCTTTATGTCGTCGTTGTGGACGTCGGACATCGGGACGAAGTATTTCTCGGTCTTGTGGCGGAGAATCTGCGGCATGAGGTCGTCGAACTTGCCCGTGTTGCCGAAGAAGATCTTGCGCTTGCGGTACTGGACGTACTTCTGTATGTACAGCGCAACGGTCTCCGTGACGCAGAAGTATTTCATTGTCTCCGGAATGGCAACGCGCAGCTCCTCGCAGAGGTGGAAGAAGTGGTCAATGCCGTGACGCGACGTGAAAATGATGGCTGTATGATCCAAGATTGATATCTTCTGCTGCCTGAACTCCTTGGCGGAGAGCCTTTCGACCTTGATGAACGGCTTGAACACAATGTCGACGCTGTATTTCTTTGCGATGTCGTAGTAAGGAGATTTCTCGGTAGCCGGCTTGGGCTGTGAAACTAATATTCTCTTTATTTCCACGCTGTCTTAAAAATTAAATACCACAAACTCATTCAACTTCATTATACCAATGGCCATATAGAAAATGGGTATAATTTCCAGGGCACAAAAGTACACACATATCGGGATATAGCCATAAGGTTTATTACAAAAAAGCTTTATCCACTTGAATAATATCAGTAGTTTGACGAGCACGAGGAGCGACAGACCGACGCAAACCGTGACGGCCGGACCGGCATCGAGAAGGGCGATGACAATGGTCGCGGGCAGCATTATGAGGGATGTCAGACGGAGAATTATGGCGTAGGCCTGCATCCAAGTCCCGACCCTGCTCCTTTCGATGAACGTCCATCCGATGACGGCATAAGCCAATCTCTTGACGAGGACATACAGCAGGCAGCACGCGCCGCACAGCCCCACCCAGAGCAGGAACGGACGGTGCGGCGTCCGATCGGGATGGATGGCGTGAAGGACGAAGTAGATGAACACCGCCGTCAGTATGCACGCCTCGGGCACGATCAGCGACAGCAACCTGCGGTTTGCCGTCGAGGACGGGTTGAACAGCGAGTTGCGGGTTCTGCCGTTTTGCAGCAAGAATGTCCGGATGTCTTCCGCCAATGTCGCGCGGCAGCGGGTGAACACAGCCAGGGTGAGGAAGCAGCAACACAGCAGCACGAGGATGACCGCATTGCGATCCATGACGGGCGGGGGCAGAGGAATGCCCCGCACGGTCAGCATGGCGAGTGTCGTCAGGAGCGTCATATCACGACATATTCGTCGACAGACTCCTCGAACGGCGGCTCGTGGAGTATCATCTTTATTGCTTCGGCGGGTGTCATTGCCATGCGCATCAGCCTTGAACGGTAGCGTTCGCTCATGAAGTGCCGCTCCATGCTGCGCCCCATGAGTTCCGCAAGCGGGTCGTAGTAGCCACGGGTGTTGAGCACGACAATCGGCTTGCGGTAGAGTCCCAGCTTCTTGAGGGCGACGATCTCCATCAGCTCGTCGAAGGTGCCGGGGCCGCCGGGGAGAGCCACGGCGGCATCGCCGAGGTCGGCCATGATGCGCTTGCGCTCGCTCATTGTCTCTGTCTCCATCACGCGGTCAAGCCCGCCGCGCAGCCATTCGCGCTCCACCATGAAGCGGGGTATCACGCCTGTGGCCTTGCCGCCGCCTGCCTTGACGGCATCGGCTACAGCTCCCATCAGCCCCACCGATCCGCCGCCATAGACCAGCTCCATGCCGTTTTCCGCCATGAGCCGTCCCAGTTCGCGTGCGTCGTCGAAGTACGCCCGGTCGACGGCTGTGCTCGATGCGCAGTAGACGCTAAGTCTCTCTATCTTGTTCATTGTTCAGTGTTTTTTGGTCAATCAGTCAGTTTGTCGCGTATCAGCCCGTACAGGCTTTCGTTGAACGCCTCGTTCTTCAGCTTGTCCGCCACACGGCTTGCCGAGACCGTGGCCTCCGCGTCTTCGCCGCAGATGTCCGTGCCTATGACGCGGCAGGGGGCGAGAGCGTCGACGAACTCGCTGAAGCGGGCGAGGGTCAGGCTCCCCTGATCCCAGTTCGTCACGGTCTCGCTGCGGCGGAAGACATCCTTGTCTATCGACAGGTAGAGGGCAGGCTCCGCGCTCCAGTCGGGCACGGCGGCAGTGCCGATTTCGCTCTCCGTCACGACGCGGAGCCTGCCTTCGAAGCCCGCGCACTCTGCGGTCAGTGAGTCTGCCACGCCGAGCAGCCATACATTATTTATACGGCTGTTGCCCTCGAGTGCCGCACGGAGCCAGCTGCCGCACGAGAGCATTCCCTCGAACAGCGGCGGCTGCATGTCGGGATGGTGGTCGAAAACGACGAGCGAGAACGGCTCCGCCGACAGGTCTGTCCACAGCTTTGTCATGTAGTGGTAGTCGCCTGAGTCTATCCAGTGAGTGCCGCCGGGGCCGCAGGCGGCGATGAGTTCCGTCAGCCGTGCCGAGGCCTCGGCGTCGAGATAGCAGCCGGTGCCGCCGATGGCGGTGCAGTCTATCCACTCGAATGCTTCGGAGCGCATGAAGCGGTTTTCCTCATACGCGTGGCTGAAGTTCATCACTATGTTCCGTCCGTCCATGTGCTGTCTGTGATCCGGTTTCCGTCGTGTGTACTGCCGTCCGCTGCGGGGCGGAGGCCGTCATTTCAGGCCGAACGCCTCGCGTATCTCTCCGGTGCGGTCGAGCTTTTCCCACGTGAACAGCTCGACCCGCAAGTCCTTGTCGCCTTCGTAGTCGGAGTGGAAGTGCTTGACGACGGTGCGCGGCTCGCGCCCCATGTGTCCGTAGGCCGCCGTTTCCTCATAGATGGGGTTGCGCAGTTTCAGGCTTTCCTCGATGGCGTGCGGGCGCAGGTCGAAGAGGCTGCCTATGCGGGAGGCTATCTCGCCGTCGGAGAGGCCGACGCGGGACGTGCCGTAGGTGTTGACGAAGATGCTGACGGGACGCGCCACGCCGATGGCGTAGGACAGCTGGATCAGCATCTCGTCGGCCACGCCTGCCGCGACCATGTTCTTCGCAATGTGGCGTGCGGCGTAGGCTGCGCTGCGGTCCACCTTGCTCGGGTCTTTGCCTGAGAAGGCTCCGCCGCCGTGTGCTCCCTTGCCGCCGTAGGTGTCGACGATGATCTTGCGTCCGGTCAGTCCGGTGTCGCCGTGCGGGCCGCCGATGACGAACTTGCCGGTGGGGTTGACGAAGTAGGTTATGCTGTCGTTGAAGAGACGGAGCACCGCGTCGGAATGTATCGATGCCTTTACGCGCGGCATAAGTATGCCGATCACGTCGCGGCGTATGGCGGCGAGCATCTCGCTGTCGGCCTTTGCCTGTGCTTCGTCCGTGTCGTCTGCGGGGAGGATGAACTCGTCGTGCTGTGTGGAGACGACGATGGTGTCGATGCGCACGGGGCGGTTGTTGTCGTCATATTCTATCGTCACCTGGCTCTTGGCGTCGGGGCGCAGGTAGGTCATTTCCCTGCCTTCGCGGCGGATGTCGGCGAGGATGCGCAGGATGCGGTGGGCGAGGTCGAGCGACAGCGGCATGTAGTTTTCGGTCTCGTTCGTGGCGTAGCCGAACATCATTCCCTGGTCGCCGGCACCCTGGTCCAGGGGGTTGCCGCGCTCCACGCCGCGGTTTATGTCGGGGCTTTGCTCGTGGATCGCGCTGAGCACGCCGCAGGAGTTGCTCTCGAACATGTACTCGCCCTTGGTGTAGCCTATGCGGCGGATGACGCCGCGCGCCACGAGCGGCATGTCGATGTAGGCTTTTGTCTTGACTTCGCCGGCGAGGACGACCTGACCGGTGGTGACCAGTGTTTCGCAGGCTACCTTGGCGTTGCTGTCGTAGGCCAGGAGCTTGTCGAGGATTGCGTCCGAGATTTGGTCGGCCACTTTGTCGGGATGACCCTCGGAGACGGATTCGGATGTAAACAGATATCCCATTCTTTTTTAAGAGTTATGAAGTAAAACTTATGCAGAAGGGGGACAGGTATAAGAGCAGACTCCCGTAAGATGTCTTTTAGCATTTTTTCTCGTGGTTGCAAGCTACTCAAATCTCTCCACTTTCCTTTATCGTGCGGCAAAGGTAGCTCACGGCGGCGAGACGGCAAAGCAGCGGCGTGCAAAAAAAAGAGGGGCGGCGCGTCGCGCGTGCCGCCTCTCTCCGTGTGTGAGTGGTCCGATACCTGCGTGTCTCAGCCCTGGAAGCCTCCGGAGGTGGTGTCGCCGCCGTCGCCGGAGGTGTCGTCCGTGCCGGAAGTGCCGGTGTCGGTGGTGCTGTCGTCGTCGACATCCTGCTGTCCGTCGGCTGTGACGCGGGTGATGAACTGGAAGTCAGCCTCGTCGTTCAGTCGCGAGGTGAGTGTGTCTTCGGGCGTGAAGACCACGCCGACCGTGGCACCTGCGGAGGTGACTGCCTTTGCCGTGGCTGCCGACTTGCCGCTGACCTTGAGCTTGAAAGTGCCCAGTCCGTCAATCTGCACGGCGTTGCCCGCCAGGAGCTGGTCGAAGATGTGCTGCGCGAAGTCGGTCATCACGCCCTCCACCTCGCCGGTCGAGTAGGTCGATCCGCGTGCCATTATCTTGGCGAGTGCGGTCTTCGTGACGGTTGCCATGCGTGTCCACTTGGGGAAGTAGATCGTCCCCTTTGTCTGCGGGTTCATACCCTTCATCTTGATTAAACTGATCATAGTTCTTAAAGTTTTAAATGGTTAATATGAAACATTTATCACCCGCGAATATAAGGTATTGTTTCGGGATTTGCAAGCGTTTCGTCAGGAAACTGCGCGGTCTCATTCTCCATACCGCACGGTTTCATTTTCCATACTGCGCGGTTTCATTTTCCATACTGCGCGGTTTCATTTCCAAAACCGCGCGGTTTCATCTCCAAAACTGCGCGGTTTCATCTCCAAAACCGCGCGGTTTCATTCTCCAAACCGCGCGGTTTCAATTTCCAAACCGCGCGGTTTCGTTTTCGATACCGCGGAGACCCTTTCCGGACAGCGCGGAAGGGGTGCCGGGGCGGTCAGGGATTCGGGGTTTCGGCCTTCAGGTCGGCGAGCAGCTGTGAGGCGGTCTTGCCCAGCAGGGGATGCAGGGCATGGGGGGCAATCTGCGCCAGCGGCTCGAGCACGAACAGGCGGCGGTGGAGGAGCGGATGGGGGACGGTGAGCCTCTCCGTGCTGACGACCAGGCCGGAGAAGAGGAGGATGTCGATGTCGATGGTGCGGTCGGCATAGCCGCCCTGCGTGGACTTGCGGGTGCGGCCGAGGAGGCGTTCGATGTCCTGCGTGATGTCGAGGACGCGGAGCGGCGCGAGGGGGGTGTCGACACACATGGCGGCGTTGAGGAAGTTGTTGGCGGACGCGAAGCCCCACGGTGCGGTCTCGAAAAAGCCGGACAGGGAGACGCGTGTCCCTATCCGGCTCTCTATCTGCTCTGCCGCCCGCAGGATGTTCTGCTTCCTGTCGCCGAGGTTGGAGCCCAGTCCGACGTACAGACGGTTCATGTTTCTTGGGGGGCTGCGGCCGCTTATTTGTCGGTTATCAGCATGGCGTCGCCGTAGGTTCCGAAGCGGTAGCCCTCCTTGAGCGCGACGTTGTAGGCATCCATCACGAGGTCGTAGCCGCCGAAGGCCGCCGTCAGCATGAGCAGCGTCGAGAGCGGCATCTGGAAGTTCGAGACCATGGCGTTGGCAATCGAGAAGTCGTAGGGCGGGAAGATGAACTTGTTTGTCCATCCGTCGAAGGGCTTGAGGTGTCCGTCGGTGCTGACGCTGCTCTCGATGGCGCGCATGACCGTCGTGCCTACGGCGCAGACCTGACGGCCGCTGTCGATGGCGCGGTTGACGCGCTCTGCCGTCTCCTCGGGAATGATGGTCTGCTCGGAGTCCGTCTTGTGCTTCGTGAGGTCTTCCACGTCGATGGGGCGGAAATTGCCCAGTCCGGCGTGGAGCGTCAGGAAGGCGAGGTCTATGCCCTTTATCTCCAGCCGCTTCATCAGCTCGCGGCTGAAGTGCAGGTTGGCGGTGGGTGCCGTCACCGCTCCCTCGTTGCGGGCGAAGATGGACTGGAAGCGTTCGGCGTCCTCGGGCTCGGCCTTGCGGCGGATTGTCTCGTGGGGCAGCGGCGGCTCGCCGAGGGCGTAGAGTGCCTTCTTGAACTCGTCGTGGGGGCCGTCGTAGAGGAAGCGCAGCGTGCGGCCGCGCGATGTGGTGTTGTCTATCACCTCAGCCACCATCGAGTCGTCCTCGCCGAAGTAGAGCTTGTTGCCGATGCGTATCTTGCGCGCAGGGTCGACGAGCACGTCCCACAGGCGCATGTCGGCGTTCAGCTCCCTGAGCAGGAAGACCTCGATGCGCGCTCCCGTCTTCTCCTTGTTGCCGTAGAGGCGGGCGGGAAACACCTTGGTGTCGTTGAAGACGAACACGTCCTTGTCGTCGAAATAGTCGATGATGTCCTTGAAAACCTTGTGCTCGATCTGTCCCGTCTTGCGGTGCAGGACCATGAGGCGTGCCTCGTCGCGGTACTCCGCCGGATGCTGGGCAACCCTGTCCTGCGTCAGCGGGTAGTTGAATTGTGATAGTTTCATGTCTCTATTTGTTGTCATTTCTTTTCTCCTTCTTTTGTGTCCGTGCCCTCCGGCACCGTTTGTGATTCCTTGCGTGGAGCCACGTCCTGCGTCCCGAGCCACTGCTCGAAGTCCTCGGGCCGACGGCAGTCGTCCACCGTGACATCGCCCACGCGCGTCCGCCGCAGCCCCGTCAGGTAGGCCCCCGAGCCGAGTGCCTCGCCTATGTCGCGCGCCAGGGCGCGGATGTATGTCCCCTTGCTGCACGTCACGCGTATCTTCACCGACGGCATGTCATAGTCCAGCAGCTCTATGCTGTCGATGACGAGCGTCTTGGGCTTCAGCTCGACCTCCTCGCCCTTGCGGGCACGGAGATAGGCACGCTTGCCGTTGACGTTGCACGCCGAATATGCGGGCGGCACCTGCTCGATTGTGCCGACAAAGCGGCGCAGGACGCGCTCCACCAGCTCCCGCGTTATGTGCTCCGTGGGGTAGGTGCGGTCGACCTCGTGCTCCATGTCGAACGACGGCGTCGTCGCTCCCAGGCACAGCGTGGCGACATACTCCTTGGTCTCGCACTGGAGCGACGCGATCTTCTTGGTGGCGCGTCCCGTGCAGACCGTCATCACGCCCGTGGCCAGCGGGTCGAGCGTTCCGGCGTGGCCGACCTTCAGCTTCCTCTGCGGCAGCCCGAGACGCCGGCAGATGATGTGGCGCACGGTCTTCACCACGCTGAACGACGTCCAACCGTAGGGCTTGTCGAAATACAGTATTTCCCCTTCTTCAAAGTCCGGCATCACGCAATGTTTAGGTCGGCACCTGCGAGAAGTGCCACGAGTATTATGCCTCCCACCAGTATGCGGTACCACCCGAAGGCCTTGAAACCGTACTTGGTGACGTAGGCGATGAATAACTTTATTGCTGCCACGGCCACGATGAACGCCACGATGTTGCCCACGATGAGCATCGTCATGTGGTTGCCCTCGAGCAGGAGGTTTGCGCCGCCGCCGTCGTCAATCAGGTCCCACAGCTTCTTGCACGTGGCCCCGAACATCGTCGGCACGGCAAGGAAGAACGAGAACTCCGCCGCCGCCTTGCGCGTCAGACGCTGCTGCATACCGCCGACAATCGTCGCCATCGACCGTGACGTGCCCGGCAGAACGGCCGCGATGCACTGGTACATGCCGATGATGAATGCCCTCTTGTATGTCTCGGGAGTGTCCTCCGAACCCTTGTTGAAGATGCGGTCGCAGAAGAGCATGAACACGCCGCCAACGACCAGCATCACGGCCACCAGCTCCACGGACTCGAGGTTCTCGTCGATGAAGTCGCCGAGCAGCAGCCCCACGACAACCGCCGGCAGCACGCCGACAATCAGCTTCAGGTAGAAACGCCAAATGGCCTGCCACCACGTGTAGCCCTCGGTCTTCATGGTCTCCGGATAGAAGAACCGCCTCCAGTAAAGGCAGACCACAGACAGGATGGCACCGAACTGGATTATCACGGTGAAGGCCTTGACGAACGGCGTGCTCTGAACGCCCAGCAGTGCTTCGGCGATGATCATGTGTCCCGTCGACGACACGGGCAGGAACTCTGTCAGCCCCTCGATCACCGCTATGACTATCGTCCGGAAAATGTTTAGCTCGTCCATTGTGTCAGTCCTCGCGTGTTGTTTTGCCGCCGTTGTCCTTCGGCTTGCGGATGACGGCATAGATCATGAACAGGAAACCGGCAAGACACACCGGCGGTGCCACCTTGATGCGCCGCACGCTGAAGATGTCCGGCTCGAAGTGGTCGGACGTCGACGACGGGCCGGTCATGAGCAGGAACCCTGCCACAACGACCGCCACGCCGATGGCAATCATGATGAGGTTTGTCTTGTCGAAAGCGAAATTGTCTTTCTTCATATCGTGTTGTTGTTTCTTCTTTCGGGGTCGGTTTTCTCTTTCTTTGCTCCTATATATAGTAGAGGTCGCTCGCCTTCATGCCGATGTATTTGTTTGTCGACAGGTAGGCACACAGCATCGTTATCGTCAGTCCGAACGCCAGGACCACTCCCGACACGGCCAGCATGGTGTCGGCGGTAATGACCGTCGACATCTGCGGCTCGATGCCTACTGTCCAATATGCCGCCGCCCACAGCAGCACGTCGGCTGTCACCGTCGCCGCCAGCCCTATCACGAAGTTGCGCCGCATGAACGGCCGCCTGATGAAGGCAGGGCTTGCGCCAACCAGCTTCATGGTGTAGATCAGGAAGCGTTGCGAGTGCATGGCAAGGCGCACGGTGTTGCTTATCAGCGCGAACGAGATGAGCGTCAGCACGGCGGCCAGGGCAATGAGCGCGACGCCTGCCGTGCGTATGTTCCTGTTCACCACATCCATAAGGTCTTCCTGATATTCCACGCGGCTGATGCGCTTGTCGGCACGCAGCCCTTCCGCCACGGTCGCAAGGCTGTCAGTATCGGCATAGGCGGCGTTCAGTTTCACCACGAGCATTGCGGGCAGTGGATTGTATTCGAGAAACTTCTGCGGGTCTGCTCCCATGGCCTGCACGTACTCGTGCCGCGCCTGTTCCTTCGAGATGTATTGCACCGCGCGGGCAAACGGCTTCGTCTCCATTTCCGCCTTCAGCCGGAAGATGTCGCTCTCGCTCTGCCCTCCGTCGATCTCCGCCGTCAGCGTCATGTTCTCGCGGACATAGCCCGACAGGTTGTGGGCGGCAAGGACGAGAAACGCCACCATGCCCACCAGCAGCAGCACCAGCGTGGTGCTTATCGTTGCCGTCACGGCCTGCATGCCGAAATGTCTTCTCTTCCTTTTCCTCATATTATATATATATGTGCTCCGGCGTCATTCTTTCTCAAACGCGTAAATCAGCGAGCTGCTCTTCTTCTTGTCCGGCAATGATGCCAGCCACGCCCTTGTGCCCGTCAGCATGCCGCGCACGAAGCTCAGCCTGCGTCCAAGGTGCTGCTCTGTCAGCATCGACACATAGAAGGCGTCGAACGGCATAGGACGGACAGCCGTAAGCCTGAAGCCCCACTTCCTTGCGAACCGCTCCATGGTGTCGGGCGTGAAGTGCCACAGGTGGCGCGGCACGTCGTAGGCGGCCCAGTCCTCCTTATAATATTGCGCGTCGTAGCTGCCGCAGTTGGGCACAGCCACCAACAGCACGCCGTCGTCCTTGAGCCACCGGTGAAGCCCGTCCCACAGGTCGTTGATCCGCTCGATGTGCTCCATGACGTGCCACAGCGTGATTGCGTCATACATGCCGTCGGCAATCCCGACGTAGGCATCTTCCGACCACGTGTCAAGTCCGAACTTCTGCCGCGCGAAACCGCGTGCTGCCGCGCTCTTTTCTATCGTGTCGGCCTGCCAGTGTCGCCGCGCCATGGTGGCGGCAAAGTAGCCCGTGCCGCTGCCTATGTCGAGCAGTCGCCCGCACGTCCTGCCGCTCAGCCGCTCGACCAGCTCCGCCTTGCGGCGCAGCATGTAGCTGCGTACCCAATGGTAGACGGTGTTCATCGCGCCGCGCTCCGTATCGGTGTGCGAGATGTAGTCGGGCGTTTCGTAGTAACGCCCTATCTCGGCCTCAACGGGAGCGTCGCCCGTGAAGAGGAACCCGCAGGCGGCACACCGGCGGACGTGGAACGCCTCACCGCCGGCATAGCGGTCGACGCACACGAAAGCCTCCTCTATGTGCCGGCTGCCGCATAGCGGACAACATCTGATGTCAATGGTCTCCATCGCTCGTCAACGCACGCACGGAGTGTGCCCGCCCCTCTCTGTTGCGGTCAGGGCACACCACACCGTAATTTGGCGCAAAAGTACAGATTAGTTCGGTGTCCCCTGCGGATATTTAAGGAAGTTTAAGCAAATGGTCAGCCCTTCACTTCCTCACCAATCAGCGTTGCCGACGTGGAACCTGTGATGCGGCACGTGACAAGGTCGCCGACGTGATGCGTGCCTCTGTCGAAGACCACCACGCGGTTCTGCTCCGTGCGTCCGTACAGTTGGTTGTCCGACCGCTTCGACCGTCCTTCGGTCAGCACCTCATAAACGTGTCCTACGCTGCGGGCGTTGGCCTCTGCCGACAGGCGGTTCTGCAACGCTATTATCTCGTTCAGGCGGCGTATCTTGACATCTTCGGGCACGTCGTCGGGCATGTGTTTCGACGCGTAGGTGCCCGCACGTTCGGAGTATTTGAACATGAATGCCGAGTCGTAACCGCACTCTTCCATTATCGAGAGAGACAGCTTGTGGTCTTCCTCGGTCTCGGAGTGGAAGCCGCAGAAGATGTCGGTCGACAGTCCGCAGTCGGGAATGATGCGGCGTATGGCTTCGACGCGCTGCATGTACCACGCGCGGTCGTAGTGGCGGTTCATCAGCTTCAGGATGCGGTCGCTGCCGCTCTGCACGGGCAGGTGTATGTGCTTGCAGACGTTAGGCACGTCGGCAATGACGTGCAGTGTCTCGTCGCTCATGTCCTTGGGATGTGATGTTGTGAAGCGCACGCGTACTGTCGGGAAGGTCTCGCCGACGGTGCGCAGCAGTTGGGGGAAGCTGACCGCCATGCCGTCCGGACGCTCGTAGAGATAGGAGTTGACGTTCTGCCCGAGCAGCGTCACCTCTTTATATCCCTTGCCGGCAAGGTCGGCAACCTCGGCAAGGATGCTCTCGATGTCGCGGCTTCGCTCGCGTCCGCGAGTGTACGGCACGATGCAGTAGGTGCAGAAGTTGTTGCATCCGCGCATTATCGACACGAAGCCCGATATGTGATTGCCGCAGATGCGCGAGGGGATTATGTCGCGATAGGTCTCGGTCTTCGACAGCTGCACGTTTATTGCCTTTTCTCCCTGCTCGGCGGCTGCGATAAGCTCCGGCAGATCCATATAGGCATCGGGACCTGCCACGAGATCCACGTGGTGCTGCTCTATCAGCTCGTCCTTCACGTGCTCTGCCATGCAGCCCAGCACGCCTATAATCAGCGGGTGCCGCTTGCGCATGGCGTTCAGCGTCTCAAGGCGGTTGTAAATCTTGCGTTCGGCATTGTCGCGCACGGAGCAGGTGTTCAGGAACACCGCGTCGGCACTGTCGAGGCTGTCGGTGACGCTGTATCCTGCCATCTGCATGATGGTGGCTACCACTTCGCTATCGGCAACGTTCATCTGGCAGCCGTAGGTCTCGATGAACAGCTTTTTGTCTTCAGCAGTTGCAGATTTTAAGTCTGTTTCTGTCTCTTCTCTCATGTCTATTGTCGTGTAAAATGTTTTCGGCTGCAAAGATAGTGCAAGTTTAAGGGCGAAAGCCCGCGTGCGTTTAAAAAGTGAATTTGTACGCTGAAGCAGGGCTTGTACTTCTCGTTTAATGCAAAAAAGAGTTAATGACTTTCATTTTTATGGTCAAAGGCTTGGTGGAATAAATGAAATGTCAGTCCTTTGCAGACGAAGAGTGATCTTCGTATCAAAATTAGATTTTTTCATAGTTAAGGTTTAGGTTAAGTAGTAGCGGGTGGCTGTGAAGCTACCCGCTATTGTTTTGTTGTGCCGGCAGAAAAACAAAGGGGCGCGGGCAGAAACAATAAAGGGGCACGGCTGTCTGTCCGTGCCCCTGCTTTGTGTCGGTTGTTGTTGTTCAGAATATCACTTTGTGTAGCCTCCGGCCTTGGCGATGTTCTTCGGTATGTCGGTGTTCTCCATCTTGCCCTTTGCGAAAAGCTCGGAACCGGCTCCGATGGCAAAGACAGGTACATAGCCGCCCGAGTGTGCACCGGTAGTCCAGCCCATGTGTGCTGCCTGGTTCATCGCGTCGCGTGCAGCCACGGCAAGCGGTTCGGTACGTGCGTAGAGGCTCTCTTCAAACTTGACGTTGTGCTTCACGAACGACTCGTTGAAGGCATCGTGCAGCGCACGCTCCTGCTCCCATGTCAACTGCACCTTGCTGAACAGTCCCATGCACTCCGACAACAGTGCCTTGGCATCGTCCCATGTGGCGTTGCCCTTGCGCAGGTCTGTGATGCGGCGCGACACGGCATCAAGAGACATGGTCTGGTAGGACAGGTTCTTGTAGTGCAGGGTATAGTCGCTGTTGCCGAGTGCGAGGCCGCCGGTCTCGTGGTCGGCAGAGATGACGATGAGCGTCTCCTTGGGATGCTTCTGGTAGAACTCGTATGCCACCTTCACGGCTTCGTTCATGTCGAGGACTTCGTTCAGTACGGTCGGAGCGTCGTTGCTGTGGCATGCCCAGTCTATCTTTCCGCCTTCGACCATCAGGAAGAAGCCTTTGTTGTTGCCCTTGGTCAGGAACTCCACAGCCGAGGCTGTTATCTGTGCCAGTGTCAGGTCATTGCTCTTGCGGTCGAGGGCATAGGGCAGGCTGGCCTGGTCTGCCGATGCAGGCTGTATCAGCACCATCTTGTCTGCTGTGGCCTTCTTGGCATTGTACTCGTCAAGTCCGCGTGCCACGGTGTAGCCGGCATCTTCTATGACGTTGATGACGTTGGGTGCTGCCTTTCCGTTCTTGTCCTTGTCGGGCTTGAGGAAGCCGCTGCCGCCGAAGAAGTCGAAGTCCGATGCGGGTATCTCATTTGCAATCTCGTAGTACATGCCGCGATTTTCCTGATGGGCGTAGAACGATGCAGGTGTGGCATGGTCGACGCTGACGGATGTGGTGATGCCCACACGCTTGCCTGCCTTCTTGGCTTTCTCTGCCACGCTCTCAAGGCGTGCCTTGTTGGCATCCACGCCGATGGCACCGTTGTAGGTCTTTGAACCGGTTGCCAAAGCTGTGCCTCCGGCTGCCGAGTCGGTGATGGAGTTTGTCACGGAGTAGGTTGACGCGAACGAAGCGACAGGAAACGAAGAGAAGAGCATCTTCTCTATGCCTATGCGTCCGTCAAGTTCGCCGAGATACATCTCGGTGGCATTGACCTGATTAACTCCCATGCCGTCTCCTATGAAGAAGAAGACATACTTTGCCTTCTGCGCGTCTACTTGGCATATCACCAAGAACAGCAGCAATACTGATAGAATAGATTTTCTCATGATTGATTGTTGAATTTTGTCGCACAAAGTTAGAACAATAAAGCGAAATCCCTGTCCGTGCCGCCGCTTTTTCACCATGGTCCGGCGAAACATGGAAATAAATATGTTCCTGCGCACATTTTAACACGCGATGATGTTATTATTGGGATTAAAAATATACATTTGCCATGAATTTGGTTGTCGGGCAGGAAAACGGAGTTCCCACAATTGATTTCAGGGACATAACAAAACAACAACTTATCATCACAATGAATAAATTTAACTTTGTAAAAGAGTTGGCACGCCGTCTTGGATGCACAGACACAGTTGCCAAGGCCTTCGTAGACGCATACGACAGGTTGGTCATCGACAAAATGTGTGAAGGAGAAGAAGTGAAGTTGCAGTACTTCGGCAAGTTCGTCCCTCACCATCAGCCACACCGTCCCGGACGTGACCCGCGCAACGGCGAGTACCATGACATCCCTGAGCGCACGACCATCAAGTTCAAGGTCAGTGCAAACGTGCTGGAAGAGATGAACGGCAGCACGAAGAAGAAGAAGACCACCCGCAAGAGCCCTGCAACGACACAGCAGCTCACCCTGAAAAGAATAAAGAAGACCACGGTGAAGAAAGACTGACCGGCGTGGCCGCACATCGACAGCTTGTCGGGCGAAACACAGACGTGAAGACAATAGTGGTTCTCAACGAAGAATCCTGTGGATAGATATGGCAGACTTCCCTGTACGGACACAGAGGGAGGTCTGCCTTTTGTTTTTGCCCGTCGCCGGCAGACGCTGTGACAGGGCATTTTGTCCGTCCGCCGTATCGTGTGGCACGAGTGGATTTGGTACTTTTGCAGTGCCGAAACAGACGACATGAAAGAATAGGAAATCTTAATATATAGGATAATGAATAAAGTATTGGAAGGTATAGTGGCCCGTGCAAAGGCGGACAAGCAACGCATAGTCTTGCCGGAGGCCACCGAAGAACGTACCTTGAGAGCTGCGGATATGGCCTTGCGTGACAGCTTGGCGGATATAATTCTGATTGGTGACCCTGCCAAGATACACTCCATGGCCAAAGAAATGGGGTTGGAGAACGTGGACAAGGCCACTATAATAGACCCGCTGAACTTCGGCAAGTCCGAAGAGTATGCTGCCTTGCTGGCCGAGCTGCGCAAGAAGAAAGGCATGACCATCGAGCAGGCACGCGAGTTGGTGAAGAACCCGCTCTACCTGGGTTGCATGATCATCAAGACCGGCGATGCCGACGGACAGATCTCGGGAGCTTTGAGTACCACAGGCGACACCCTGCGTCCTGCCCTGCAGATCATCAAGTGTGCTCCCGGCATCAACTGTGTCAGCGGAGGCATGATACTGATCACCAATGAGAAGCAGTACGGAGAAGACGGAATGCTCGTCGTTGGCGATGTTGCCGTGACACCGGTGCCCGATGCAGGACAGCTGGCACAGATAGCAGTCTGCACGGCAGAGACAGCCAAGGCTGTGGCTGGATTTGACGAGCCGCGCGTGGCAATGCTCAGCTTCTCGACGAAAGGGTCGGCCTCGCATGAGGTTGTGGACAAGGTTGTGGAGGCAACAAAGATTGTCAAGGAGCAGCACCCCGAGCTTCAGGTGGACGGCGAACTTCAGGCCGATGCCGCTCTTGTGCCGTCTGTCGGACAGCGCAAGGCTCCCGGCAGTGAGGTCGCAGGAAAGGCCAATGTGCTCATCTTCCCTAACCTCGAGGTAGGCAACATATCCTACAAGCTCGTGCAGCGATTAGGCAACGCCATTGCCATCGGGCCGATACTCCAGGGCATAGCGCGTCCTGTGAACGACCTGAGCCGTGGCTGCTCCGTCGAGGACATCTACTATATGATTGCCATCACATCCTGTCAGGCACAGGCAGCCAAGAAATAAGAGGATACTATATATAATAAGGAGAAACACTGACAATGAAAATACTTGTTTTGAATTGCGGCAGCTCGTCCATCAAGTACAAGCTGTTCGACATGGACGACAAATCGGTTATTGCGTCGGGCGGCATTGAGAAGATAGGCCTGCCGGACTCGTTCCTGAAGTTCAAGTTGCCAAATGGCGATAAGAAGATAATAGAGAAGAGCATACCGGAACATACGGTGGGTGTCGAGCTGATTCTCGACACGCTGGTTAATCCCGAATACGGAGCCATCAAGTCATACGGTGAGATCGATGCCGTGGGACATCGCATGGTGCATGGCGGTGAGCGTTTCACGGAGTCGAGCCTGCTGACCGACGAGGTGCTGCGTGAGTTTGAGGCTTGCAATGACTTGGCTCCGCTGCACAATCCTGCCAACCTGAAGGGTGTCAATGCCGTAAAGGCCATACTGCCCGATGTTCCTCAGGTGGGTGTGTTCGACACTGCGTTCCATCAGACCATGCCCGATTATGCCTATCTCTATGCACTGCCGATGGAGTACTACACGGAGTATCACGTCCGTCGCTACGGCTTCCACGGCACGTCCCACCGCTTCATCTCGAAGTATGTGTGCGACTACCTCGGCATCAAACCCGAAGGACTGAAGCTCATCACTTGTCATATCGGCAACGGAGCATCGATAGCCGCCATCAAGGACGGCAAGGTCATGGACACCTCAATGGGCTTGACGCCGCTTGAAGGACTGGTCATGGGCACGCGCAGCGGCGATGTCGACGGTGGCGTGATCACCTATCTGGAGAACAAGCTGAACCTGACTGCCAACGAGATGAGCAATGTCCTGAACAAGAAGAGCGGTATGCTGGGACTGTCGGGCATCTCGAGCGATATGCGCGAACTTGAGTCGGCTTGTGCCAACGGCAACCCGCGTGCAATTCAGGCAACGAACGTCTATACCTATCGCATCAAGAAATACATAGGTGCGTATGCTGCTGCCATGAATGGTGTTGATGTGGTTGTGTTCACCGGCGGTGTCGGTGAGAACCAGCCGACAGTACGTTCAGGTGCACTCGAAGGTATGGACTATCTTGGCATAAAGATCGATGCCAAAGCCAATGACGAGACGGCACATGGCAAGGAGGGCATCATCTCAACTCCGGACTCCAAGGTGAAGGTTCTCATCCTCTCTACCGACGAAGAGCTGATGATTGCTCAGGACACGGCATCAATACTCGGCAACAAGTAATCCCGTCTGAGAAAGGACATTCTTAAAGATATGTGAAGCCCTGCACGCGGTCTCCAACCGGCCGTCTGCGGGGCTTTGTTCTGCCCGTCCGTTATCCCGCTTATTCCCACCGGCTCTCTGCACCCGTGTTCAGAGATGATAGACAACGGCTATTGTCATGCGAGCAGTTAGCCTAAGTCGTGTCAGATATTAACCGAAGTCGTCTCACATCGTTCGATGTGAGCATTCACAACGGTCGATGTGAACGTTCACAACGGTCGATGTGAGACGACTTATGTTAACTCCTGGAATGACTTAGGTTGCTTGCGCAAACCATGGCAGTGCGCTTCGTGACTGACAGGATGTGTGTGTCAGCCATGTCGAAGTGTAATAAAAAAAAGAGGCAACCCGTC
>CAVDAU010000007.1:0-23999 GCA_963607015.1 Streptococcaceae bacterium | reverse complement strand
GTACGTCCACACGGCTGTGGCTGTACGTCCACAGAGCTATGGCTGTACGTCCACACGGCTGTGGCTGTACATCCACGGACATACTGATTTTCAGCCTGTTACGCACACATCTAACAACAGCGTGCGGCAGGATGAAAGAACCGTGACGACAAAATATTTTTTCGGCAAAGAACTTGCGGCAGTGCTTGCATATATAAAATGTTGTTCTTACGTTTGCGATTGAACCAAAACGTAATACAGGCAATGACACGAACATTGACCACGATAATGGCAAAACCAGCCACCGAAACTATGAAAAAGCGTGCATCAGCCGCACCTAAGTATGCAAATTCATGCAAAACGGAAAATCGGACAGCAAACGCTCTCCACAGGGCAATCCTCGGCAGTCAGGCCGCCTTATTCCAAACAGACGCGTAAGCATTTTTTAACATATAGCTGACAGGCATTAACATTTTGCCCGTGAGACCTGTCATTCAGGTCTCTGATGCCTTGTCCATGCGGCTACCCTGCCGTATGGACTTTTTTGTGCCTGTATGCCGGAAAAGTGCCGGAATTTATCCCGATGTCGCCACGAAAATATCACGCGATAAACTCCGGAGTTATCGCGACAAATTCCGGACTTTATCGCGATAAGTTTTTGAGTTTATCGCGATAAGTTTTCAGACCCCTCGCGACCCGTCAAAACAGTCTACTTCGGTTTCTTTTTAGGACACCTCGACACCCTCATTCAGGCCTCACGGAGCGGTGATATTTAACATTTGAGGTACAGATTAACACTTCTTCGCGTTTTTCGGCGTTAACGTATTTTATGTTTTGCACCTCTAAATGCGCACACCTCTTTGCGGCGCAGAGTGCATTTGAATGAATAAGTTTGCAGTCAAATATAGGCAAATAAGCATTATATGCGGGATTGACTTTATGGGCATTAGGGGCTTTCCTAATTCCTAATTCCTCTAATCCGGAATTGAGCTTGTCACCATTAGCCGTGCTCATGGCGTAGTCGTAATAAGATGAGCGGAGAACGCCGTCAGCTACAAGGCTTAGCTGAGCACTGACACCCGCCAAATTGCCAAACGAAATCGCGCCAAATTGCCAAACGAAATCGCGCCAAATTGCCAAATAGATTTCAAAAATGGCTGAGAAACAAATATTTATAGTATCTTTGCAGAAAACAAGAAAGCATGGAATATCGTGGACGAATAGCGGACGAAATACTACGCGAAAAATTAGAGGCAATGGGGGCTGTCCTGATAGAAGGTCCGAAGGCTTGCGGCAAGACAACCACGGCTGAACAACAGGCCGGAAGTGTCATCTACATGGATGACCCTGTCAGGCAGCGGCAGTACAGGCAAATGGCGCAGACCAATATCAGGTTCCTGCTTGAGGGGAAAACTCCGCGCCTGATTGACGAATGGCAGGAAGTTCCACAATTCTGGGATGCCATCAGGTTTGAAGTTGACCATCGTGGCGAAGACGGGCAGTTCATGCTTACGGGTTCTGCTGTGCCTGCCGAGACCAAGGAGATTCATCACACCGGTACCGGAAGATACGGATGGCTCACCATGCGCCCAATGAGCTTGTGGGAATCCGGAGACTCCACCGGTGAGATAAGTCTGTCGGATCTGTTTCTTGCGCCCGACAGTATAGGAGCCTCGAATAGGCTCACATTACCGATGCTTGCTTTTGTCATCTGCCGAGGAGGATGGCCCAAGGCCTTGCAGAAGAAAACGGAGAAGGCGGCACTGCTACAGGCGACGGAATACTATAAAGCCATTACGAACAGCGACATATCGCGTGTTGACAACGTGAAGCGGGATACAGAACGGGCAAAGAGGATCATGCGTTCCTATGCCAGGCATCAGGGTTCGCAGGCGAGCATCGCGACAATACTTGCCGACATATCGACCAATGAGCCGGAATACATCAGTGACGAAACGATAAATTCATACCTCACCGCCCTGCGGAAGATATTCGTGATTGAGGATATGCCGGCATGGAATCCCAACCTGAGAAGCAAGACAGCTGTCCGCGCATCCGATACGAGGTATTATGTAGACCCGTCGGTCGGGGTGGCAGCTCTCGGCTTTGGTCCTAACGACCTTGTCAACGATCTGAATACATTCGGGCTGTTCTTTGAGACGATGTGCGTCCGGGACCTTCGGGTCTACGCAGACGCATTGGACGGCTCTGTCTATCACTACAGGGACAAGAACGGTTTGGAATGTGATGCCGTAGTGCATCTGCGTAACGGGTCGTATGGTCTCATTGAAATCAAATTGGGTGGAGAGAAGCTGATTGAAGAAGGGGCTAAGACATTGACGGCACTGTCGAATATCATAGACACGTCCCGAATGAAAGCCCCGGCTTTCCGTATGGTACTGACCGGTGTCGGTGACTTTGCCTACAGGCGGACGGACGGAATCTATGTAGTGCCTGTCGGATGCTTGAAGAATTGAAGAGGGAAAAAGGCTCTCACCGGCAAATGCGGTGAGAGCCTTTCGTGTTCACAGGCCGAGGCGGTTACAGCTCGACCGTGTATGTGCCGGCGGCATAGTCCTTCGACTCGGACTGTCCCGGCAGTGTGACAGTGGCGGTCGCACCGTCGGGAACGGTGAACGTCCACGTGCAGGTGTCGCCGTCGTAGTGCCATTCGCTCTTGATGACTCCTGCTGCCGACCTGTATGTGGCATTGACAAAGCCAAGACGCTTGTCGGGCAGCGGCTTCATGATGATGTGCTTGAATCCGGGCACAGCAGGATCGGCAGAGATGCCCGCCGCCGTCTCCCACAGCCACTGGCATACGCAGCCATAGGCATAGTGGTTGAAGCTGTTCATGCCCTTCGGTCCCATGCCGCTGTCTTTCATGTAGCTGTTCCAGCGTTCCCAAATAGTGGTGGCTCCGTTGTCGACGGAATAGAGCCAGCCGGGGTTCTTGTGCTGGAAGAGCAGCTCATAGGCGATGTCGGACATGCCGTTGTCGGTGAGCGTCTGCATCAGTATGGATGTGCCGAGGAAGCCGGTCTGCAGGCAGTTGCCGTGGTCGGCGAAGTTCTTGCGCAGCCGTGCTATCATGTCTTCCTTGGGTTGGCCTTCCACCAGACGGTTCTTCAGTGCGAACAGTGCGGGTGTCTGCATGGTGTTGAGCACGGCGACCTTAAACTCCCCGTTGGAGTTGAGGAACGTCGCCTTGGCATAGGCACGTGCGTCCTCCTCCATCTGCCGGTAGGGAGCGTCGTCACGGCCTGTGGCCTTTGCCATGTCTGCCATCATGCCGGCATCGATGATCCAGTAGTTCGCACTCAGGTAGTTCCAGTAGAACAGAGCATCGGGCAGTGGCTTGCCGTCGCCGCCGTGGGCCGCTCCGCTGCAGGACTCCAGAGGCTCATAGCTCAGCCAGTCTGCCCACTGATAGTTGGAGTTCTCGGCAGAGAGCGTCTCGTGGTTATACTTGGTGTCGTTGACGTGGTTTATGTATTTGTCCATGGCGTTCCAGCTCTCGTCGATTATGCCGGTGTCGCCGAACTGCTTCCACACCGTCCATGGGACGATGATGCCTGCATCGGCCCAGCCGAGACGCATCATGTCGCCCTCGAAGGCACCGTACTGTGCCAGTGGAGCCACGCCGGGGAAGCCTCCGCGAGGCGACTGTGAGTCGCAGACATCGCGCATCCACTTGTGGAAGAACTTGTCGGTGGCGGCAAAGAACGTGCCCGTCTCGGCAAATACCTGCGTGTCTGCCATCCATCCGAGACGCTCATTGCGCTGCGGACAGTCGGTGGGGACGGAGAGATAGTTCGACAGCTGTCCCCAGTAGGTGTTTGAAATCAGCTTGTTGATGTCGGCACTGCCGGTGGTGATGGTGCCTGTCTCCATGTCCTTGGTTATGGACGACACGGGGATGGAGCGCACGGACTTGATGGTGACATCGGCATCTGCCGTCAGCGTCACCAGACGATAGCCGAAGAACGTACATTCGGGATGGTAGGACACATAGCCGTCGCTGTCGGCAAAGGTGTATTTCAGTATCATGGCCTGGTCGGGCGTGCGCAGGTTCAGCCTGTGCGTGCTTCCCTCCGGTCCGTCCATGCCACGGCTCTTGGCACCGTTGCCGTCGTTGAGAAGCTCCGAGGGCAGACACGTCAGCGTCGTGCCACCGGCGGCCTTGAACTCGAATGCGGGTATGGCAGCGGCATTCTGTCCGAAGTCGATGACGAGCTTCTCCCCTGCCTTGATCGTCATCTCCTGTCCGTCAGTATATTCGCGGGAGATGACGACCGTGCCGTAGGCATCGTCTGTGGCACCTGTCACTTCCTCCCACACGTATGCACGCTGCGGCTTCAGGGTCAAGTCTTCGCGCAGGTAGACCTCTCCGCCGTCGGAGGGCAGTATCTCGCCGTTGAACTCGGTGTTCACCTCGGGCACGGACAGCATATCCACGGTCTCGAAGCCGGGCTTTATGCGTGCGTCATACTCTTCGCCGTCGAATATCGCCGCGTGTGTCACCGGACCTGCTATGCCGGCCTTCCAGCTGTCGGTGCCGGTGCCGTAGAGACGCTTGCTGCCGTCACTGTAGGTCAGCTCAAGCACACCACGGAATGCCACCTTCTTGCCGATCATGCCCGGCATGCCGCCGGGGGTTATAATCTTGTCTGCCCACCACCCCGGGGTGACCTGTACGGACAGTGTGTTCTCGGCACCGGCCTGAGAGCTGAAGGCACCGGTCACGTCGTAGGTGAACGACCGTTTGGTCTTGGCATAATGGGTAAAACCGGGCTTCAGGAATTCCGTGCCGATGGGCTTGCCGTTGACATACAGGAGGTACACACCCAGTCCCGTGGTCATCCACTTGGCAGATGTCACCTTCTGTTCGTTCTTCACGGTCGACACAAACCAGCTCGCACCGTCGGCGGAACGTGGATTGTCGTTGGAGTCCCATGTCGCCACGGGAGCATCGGCTGCCGAGATCCATACCGATGAATCCCATGCAGAGTTGTCGAGGGCATCGGTACGTACCCCGTAGGCTGTGGACTTTTGCGCTGAATCGCATGACGCGATGACGAGCATTGCCGCACAGGCAATGCCGCCCAATAATTTTGTTTTCCGGAACTTCATATATGAATAATATTTTTGGTTAGGTCTGTCCGTCATGCCCGCCGACACCGGTGTGGCGGCAGGCAGTTTCAAAGGTACGGCTTTTATCCACAGAACGGGCAACAAGCGACAAAACTTTTGGGGAATTTCCATACCTTTGCCAAAAGAAAAGGAAAACAAGAACACACAATGCAAATGAGATGAAGACAAAAGCACTTTTAGCAGCTGCGCTCTGTGCCTTGACAGGCATGAATGTTGCGGCACAGGATCAGGTGACAGACCTCGAGTACTACAAACAGCACGTCAAGACGCTCAGCTCCGACGACTTCGGCGGCCGCAAGCCCCTGACGCCCTATGAGACAAAGACCATCAACTACATCGCCGACGTCTACCGGCAGATCGGCCTGCAGCCTTGTGCCGAAGACGGTTCCTACTTCCAGCCGGTCAGGGAGATTGCCACATACACACGTCCGAAAGACAACAAGATAACCGTGCGCGGGCCGAAAGGCAAGCTCGACCTGAAGTTCTTTGACGACGTGGTTGTCTGGACCAACCGCAATGCCGAGAAGGTGAACATTCCGAGTACGAACTACGTGTTCGTGGGCTTCGGTGCCAATGCGCCGGAATATGGATGGAACGACTTTGACGGCGTTGACGTGAAGGGAAAGATCATTCTTGCGATGGTCAATGACCCCGGCTTCTACGACGCTTCGCTGTTTCGCGGACGCAACATGACATACTACGGACGCTGGACATACAAGCTGGAGGAAGCACAGCGACAGGGTGCTGCCGGATGTCTCGTGATACACAACACGGAGGCGGCAAGCTACGGCTTCCAGGTGTGCCAGTCGTCGCACTCACAGACAGAGATAAGCCTCCTGTCCGACGATGACAACGCTTCAGCATTAGGACTGAGCGGATGGATCACGGAGGACGCTGCACGCAAGCTCTTCGCCACGAGCGGACTGGACTATGACCAGCTGGCAGGACAGGCCAAGAAGCCCGGCTTCAAGGCTGTGGAACTGAAGTCGAAGAGTGCCGTGACGCTGAACGTGAAGAGCAGCATCGGCACATCGCACAATGTCGTGGGACTGCTGCCGGGCACGGATCTGAAGGATGAATATATCGTCATGACGGCACACTGGGACCACTTCGGCATCGGTACGCCTGTAAACGGTGACAGTATATATAATGGTGCAAGCGACAATGCGGCAGGCGTGGCCTGCATGCTGATGTATGCCAAGAAGTTCAAGGAACTGCCCATAAAGCCGCGCCGCTCCATTGTGTTCGTGGCTGTCACATCGGAAGAGTGCGGACTGCTTGGCTCGGAGTGGTACTGCGAGCATCCGCTGTTCCCGCTGTCGAAGACCGCTGCCAATGTCAACATCGACGGCACAGGCTCTCCCGCCATGCGCTCTAAGAACGTGGTGTTGCGCAATGCCGGAAAGAGCAACATCGATGAGTATGCCCTCATTGCGGCATCGGCACAGGGACGCAGGCTCGACATCCAGACCGAGGATCCCGGCGGCGGCTACTTCCGTGCAGACCACTTCAACTTCGTGAAGAAAGGTGTGCCGGCTGTGCTTGTCAGCGGCGGACGCGACTACTACGACCAGGCCGCATACGATGCCAAGCCCAAGGTGAACCGCTATCACCAGCCCAACGACGAGTATGACGAATCGTGGTGGAGCTTCGACGGAGCCATCGAGAACATGGATCTGGTGTTCAGCGTTGCACTACAGATAGCCAATGCCGACGAGATGCCGCAGTGGACAAAGGAGTCGGACTTCCAGCGTCAGCCCGACAAGTGAGAGGCAGGATGCTCTTGTTGAAACAACCAAAATCAAAAAAAACATAGATTATGAAGAGAGACAATGTGATTTTTGACCTCATCGAGAAGGAGCACCAGCGTCAGCTCAAGGGCATGGAGCTTATCGCCTCGGAGAACTTCGTCAGCGACCAGGTGATGCAGGCCATGGGATCGTGCATGACCAACAAGTATGCCGAAGGATACCCCGGACACCGCTACTATGGCGGCTGTGAGGTCGTCGACCGGAGTGAGCAGCTTGCCATCGACCGCGTGAAGCAGCTCTTCGGTGCAGAATATGCCAACGTGCAGCCACACTCCGGAGCACAGGCAAATGCTGCCGTGCTGCTGACTGTGCTCAAGGCCGGTGACAAGTTCATGGGGCTGAACCTCGATCAGGGCGGACATCTGAGCCACGGCTCGGCAGTCAACACCAGCGGCATCCTGTATCATCCGGTGGCATACAACCTGAACCGCGAGACGGGACGCGTGGACTATGACGAGATGGAGCGCATTGCCCTTGCCGAGAAGCCGAAGCTGATTATCGGCGGCGGTTCGGCATACAGCCGCGAGTGGGACTATGCACGCATGCGCAAGATTGCCGATGAGGTGGGTGCGCTGCTGATGATTGACATGGCACATCCGGCAGGACTGATTGCCGCCGGACTGCTGGACAATCCGCTGAAGTATGCACACATCGTCACCTCCACCACACACAAGACCCTGCGCGGTCCGCGCGGTGGCGTGATACTGATGGGCAAGGACTTCGAGAACCCCTGGGGACTGACGACAAAGAAGGGAGAAGTGAAGATGATGTCCACACTGCTCAACTCCGCAGTGTTCCCCGGCATTCAGGGCGGACCGCTCGAGCATGTCATCGCCGCCAAGGCCGTTGCCTTCGGCGAGGCTCTGCAGCCCGAGTTCAAGGACTATGCGGCACAGGTCCGGAAGAATGCGGCAGTGCTGGCACAGGATCTGATTGACCGCGGCTTCCACATTGTCAGTGGCGGTACGGACAATCACTCGATGCTCGTGGATCTGCGCACGAAGTATCCCGACCTGACCGGCAAGGTGGCGGAGAAGGCTCTCGTGGCTGCCGACATCACGGCAAACAAGAACATGGTTCCGTTTGACACCCGCTCTGCTTTCCAGACATCGGGCATACGCCTCGGCACACCTGCCATCACCACGCGCGGAGCCAAGGAAGAGCTGATGCACACCATTGCAGAGATGATCGAGACCGTGCTGAACGCACCGGAAGACGAGCACGTAATCTCAACCGTGCGCTCCAAGGTGAACAGCATCATGAAGGACTATCCGCTCTTCGCCTACTGACAGGCTTCTCTGCCTGTCGGTCGCGACACGGCAATAAGGGCAATAAGAAAGGAGGACGCATCACATTGTGTGCATATCACAATGGATGCGCCCTCCCCTTTTGTCTGTCCATGCGGGCGACTGCGCCCCGCACACCTACTCTATTATCTCCGCTTCTTCCACGTTGTCACCGTTCTTGTCTATCATCTTGCGGCGTATCATCTCGCTGTGCTGCAAAATGGTCTCGTCGGTGGCATCTTCGACATCGGCGGTGCCGTCGTCCTGCTGCATGCCGGCATTGCCCGTATGGGCATCATGGCTGTGCCGTCCGAACCTGTACCAGTTGAAGATGGACGACAGTCCGTAGACCACGCAGCAGGCACCGATCAAGATGAATGCCGCCGAGCGTGTGCCCATAGGGTTGAACACCGCCACCAGTCCCGCAACGATGATCAGCATCGGTATGACATACATGAAGAAAGGCACAGTTCCCCACCGGCGTGCCACGGTGAGGGACGCTATCTGCTGCACGCCTCCCATCAGCACCATGAATCCCAGCACGAATGTCAGGAAGTCGGCAAAGAGACCCGGCATCACCATCAGCAAGAAGCCGAACAGCACTCCGCCGACAGAGCCAAGCGGGAAGAACGGCCGCAGCTCCGGAGGAAGCCTGAAGTAGCTCACAATGCCTATGCACGACGGCAACAGGAACAGCAGTCCTATGAGGATGACGAAATAGTTGCCGGCCTCGTTGGGGAACAACATCAGTATCAGTCCCACGGCTAAGGCCCCGATGGCTCCAAAAAGCGGATATTTACCTTTCATATATATATATGTATATAACGATTCTGTTCGGCGCAGTCTCTCTCTCCCTACAGTATCGAAGCCATCAGCTTGGCATCCTCACCCTGATAAATCTTCACGTCCGTTGCCGGATGGAACATCAGGTTGGAATACTGGAACAGCTGCAATGCCAGGAACTGCTTGTCGGCAGACACGCAGGCATCGAGCCTGAAGTTGCCCATCGGAGACTTGTCGAGCATGCTGACTTTCTCTATCAGTGCAGCCGCTTCGGCAGGCTTGGTGTTGAGCAGCTTCTGTATCGTTGCCCCGTTGTCGGCGGCATACTCATACTGCACAATCTGTACTTCACTGTTGGTGGGCTTGTAGCAGATTGTCTGCTTCAGTCCGAAAAACGATTTCTCTATGTTGATATAAGGTAATGCGGAGATGGTCTTCCCCATCTCTATCTTGTTTATGTTTGCCATAATGCTGTCTGTGTGTGTGTGATTGGTTAATGATTGTGTGTTTGTGTCCACTGCGCGGAAAGCGCGGGACGGTGCTTGTTGAATCACGGACAGCTAACGGAGTATGTGCCTCAGCAGTACGGCGATGCCGCCTGTAGAGACACAGCCTGCCACCGGCATGGTCTGCACGAATGGCCTGTGCCTGTATGCCGATGTCGACAGGATGGTTTTCAGTGTGTGCAGTGCCTTGCACGAGGTGCGCTGCTGCTTGAACCATGTCGGCGACAGCAGACGCACCGGCTTGGTGTTGCAGATGCGGTAGATGTCACACATATCCGGCTCCACAATGCTCTCGTCGCCGCTCGGACTGAAGTCCCAACTGCGCAGCGAACCGTTGTCATTGCTCTTCGCGGCACCGGCAGGCACGCCTGCGGTTTCCGGCACAGCGTCGTCAGACGCGATTCCGGCTCCGATGCAGACGGTCAGTGCGAGCGTCAGCATGAACAGTATGATGTGCAGCGGTCTTGCCATATAGCTTCTCGGCATTGGGTTACGTGGCGTATGACACCCCACGACGCAAATGTAAGTATTTCCGCGTTTTCCCCAAATAGATTGGACAGAAATGTTATCTAAGCTTAAAAATGTGACAATTTTATGTCATTAGTGTAAAAAAGCCGACATAATGTGTACAACCTATCGAAAAAGCCTTTACATTTGCATCGTCTAAGAGAGATAGATATTAGGTATTGGCAATACGCCACAACTATTGGTTGAGCAAAGGTTAGTTTTTCATAGGTTATTATATTGTTTAATTAAGTTTTTAGGTATTATGAGAAAGATTGTTTTAGCAGGTGTCATGATGATGACAATGGTCGGAGCTATGAGTGTGAAAGCAGCCGGCACAGACAAGAACGTCAGCACTTATGAGGTTTCATTCACACGCTTGAGCAAGTACTTGAACCTGAATGATGACCAGCGTGCCAGCGTGTACGACATCAACGAGTTCTTCAAGAGCGAGCAGGAGAGCATGGATGTCACCAAGGACAAGGCTCTGAAGCACAACCTGAAACTGATGAAGGGCGTCCTGAGCAAGGAGCAGTACCGCAAGTACCTGATGTTGCTCAACGTCACCTCTTCAAACCGCAGCAAGCAGACTGCAAAGGCTAAGACCGCATCTGACGTGAGCGGATATTTGGCAAGCACAGCAAGTAAGCGGAAGCTGAACGAATACAGAAAAAGAGCAGGAGATGTTTCCTGCTCTTTTTTTGTTGCGGTCGCGGCGAAATCACAGCTCCACAAGCTCGTATGTCATGCTGCCGAGACCGATCTTCTCGGAATAGTCCACGATGTGCGTACCGTGCTGGCGGTTGATGCGCTCGATGAGCGGACGGGCATCGTCGCCTTCCGTGGATGCGTGGTTGAAGATCTTGTCCAGGCAAGCCTTGTCAAGAGCCACGGGGTCGGTGCTGGCCATGATACCCATATCCTTGACCATCGGGTCGGCAGGATGCGCATCGCAGTCGCAGTCGACGCTCATGTTGTTCATGACGTTGATATAGACGATGTCGCCCTCGCCGAAGTAGTCGTGCACGGCCTGCGCCGCAGCTGCCATAGACTCCAGGAAGTAGTCCTGTGCCGGCAGGTTCTGCCACAGCTCGGCAGGACTTTGCACCTTGCCTGCGGTGTGGATATAAGTCTTGCCGTTTCTCGATGCCACGCCGATGCTGGCATTCTTCAGCACGCCGCCGAAGCCGCCCATGGCGTGCCCCTTGAAGTGTGCCAGGTTTATCATGAAGTCATAGTTCTTCAGATGACTGCCGACGAGGTCATACTCGATGTGCGTCTTGTCCTTCACGGGAATCCGGATGTCTCCCTCCTCGTCCATGATGTCCACGTTGGCAATGTCGTAGAATCCGTGTTCCTTGATTGTCGCCTTGTGGTCTTCGGTGCTGAAACGCTTGCCTTGATATGCAGTGTTGCACTCCACGATGGTTCCGTCCACCGTCTTCACGAGCTGTCCTATCAGCTCCGGCTTCAGGTAGTTATGACCGCCAAGCTCACCCGTGCTGATCTTCACTGCCACGTTGCCATGTGCCTTCACGCCGAGGGCTTCATAGATCTTCACCAGGGCCTCGGGCGTGATGTCTTTGGTGAAATACACTTTCGATTGGGCGCAAGCCCCACTAACTGCCAGCATCATGGATGCCGCCAGCGCAATGCCAAAATTCTTCATTCTTATGTCCTTTTTGTTGTTATGTTGAGATTCCGGAATCCGTCCTTTATGCTTTTACTTCACTATCCACGCCTTGAACTCGGCGGCCTTGTTCTTGCTGACATAGATGCGTTCCGGCACGTCGATGTCGATGTCTATCTTCAGGCGGCTGTCAAACCAGATGGTGATGTTCCTGATGCTCGACCGCGAGAGGATGAACTGCTTGTTGGCACGCACGAACTCATTGGGGTCCAGACTGCCCATTATCTGGTTCAGCGTCCAGCCGCACGGATAGCTCTGTCCGTTCTTCAGGTATATGGTCGTAGCCTCATCGGCCGTATAGAAGCAGGACACGTCACTGACCTGCACCGGCACCAACCTGTCCTTGACGGGCACCAGCAGGCGCGACTTGTACGATCCGCGCGTGGATGCCAGCTCCTTCATCATCTCTATGTACCGGTCGGTGTCATTGCGGCTCAGGCGGCTGAACTTGTCGAGGGCGCGCTCCAGGTCCGACTGCTTCACGGGCTTCAGCAGATAGTCTATGCTGTTCACCTTGAAGGCATCGATGGCATATTCGTCGTAGGCCGTGGTGAAGACTATGGGTATCTCCACGCTTATCTTGTCGAAGACGGCAAACGACGAGCCGTCGGACAGGTGTATGTCCATGAATATCAGGTCGGGCTTGTTGCCGGCAGATAGCCAGCGCACGGTCTGCTGCACGCTCTCCGTGTATCCCATGATTTCTATACTCGGGTCAATGTCCTTGAGGATGTCGGTCAGGTTCTCGCTGGCAGACGTCTCGTCTTCTACGATAAGCACTTTCATCATTCTGTTCTCTCTTGTTTTTCTTGGGGGGCTCACATCTCCGCCTTCAGCGGCATTACCACTCTGAACGTCGTGCCGTCGTTCTCGACGCGTATCTTCGTGCCGAGCAGCAGCTCGAACCTGTTGCCGAGGTTCCTGATGCCCGTGCCGTGGGTGGCAGGCTCGTTCAGCTTGGGATATACGGGGTTCTCCACCGACAGCTCATTGTTGCCGTCGAGACGGATTCTGACGTTCATGATATGTTCGCTGTCGATGGTGTTGTGCGTGATGACGTTCTCGAGCAGCGGCAGCAGCGACAGCACCGGCAGGCAGAGGCCGTCGCCGCCGTGGATATCGATGTCGAAGTTCAGCTTGTTGGCATATCTCACCTGCAGTATCTGCCTGTATGCCCCGACGAACTCCAGCTCCTCGCCGAGCGACACAAGCGACTTCTTCTCGCTCTGAAGGATATACCTGAACACGTCCGACAGCTCGTCTATGTAGCCTATGGTCTGCCTGTTGTCGCCCTTGCGCACGAGCGACGTTATGCCGTTCAGCGAGTTGAAGAAGAAGTGCGGGTTTATCTGGTTGGTCAGTGCGTTGCAGCGGCTCTCGAGGTTCTCTATCCTCAGCCGCTCAATCTCGCTGTCCTTGCGCCGCTGCATCTCAAACAGGTCGTCGATGTAGGCGATGGAGGTGCAGACGAGCCACAGGAATATGAACTGGAACATCAGCATGCTGAGGAAGTGGTCATAACTCTTGAACGGCAGCACGTGGGTCACCACCTCATAGACGGCAAAGCCGGCAGTCACCACAAGCAGGTTCATGCCGATGTACGTACACATCGACGCGCCGCGCAGCTTGCGGAAGTCGAGCTTCAGCACGAGCCACGACAGCAGCCAGAACATCATGAACCGCAGGGCGAAAAAAGTAATATACTTGGGCTGGTCGCCGTCGTCGACGTAGTAGCCCAGGTCGCACAGGAACCATGCGTTGTTAGGGTATGCCACGAAGAAAGCCACGATGAGTGTCGTCAGCCATATCTTCTTCTGGAAAGAAAAGGGTATCTTGTTGTCTGTCGTCTTTGCCATAAATGCGCTGTTTTGCTTTTCACCGCTTGCAAAGTAAGGAATTTTTGTTCATGCCGTATGCCTCCGCCGCCCTTAAAACGAAAAAACCACGGCCGATGACGAAACGGCATGTGAGGCGTAAGGCTTATATATGAAACAGCCAAGTCTTATGTTTGAAACAGCCAAGTCTTATGTTTGAAAGTGCCAACGCAAACATATAAGACCTGACAAGCCAAATCGGGATATTACGCTTCCCGTTTTGAAACCGCGTGGTTTTCGTTTCGGAACCACGCAAGAAAGGATTGCGGACGCACATCCACAGACTTGTGGCTGTACGTCCGCAACAATGGAAATCAGAACTTGTAGCCGGCTCCGGCTATGAACCAGAAGCCCGGCTGCGGCACGTTGCCGTAGTCATGATAGGTCTTGTCGAGCAGGTTGTTGGCCTCGACATAGAGCCTGTACTTGGGCGCATCCCACGACAGACGTGCGTCCATGACGCCATAGGAGCCGTAGGGACACGTCTCGCCCGAGAGGAGCTGATAGTTGCCCACGCGCTCCTGCCAGCGGTAGGACAGGCTGAGGAGCAGGCGGCTCCACGGGTTGAGGTCGGCACGGGCCACGATCTTGTGCCTGAGATATTCCAGAGCATACTGCGACTGCATGTAGCTCTCGAGATCCTTGTCCTGGTCTATGTGGCTGTAGGACACGTTGAAGGAGCGCAGCAGACGCTGTTGCGGCAGCAGGCTGAGGAAGTCGAGTGCGAGCGATGCCTCGATGCCGAGGGCGTTGACCTTGGTGTGGTTGACGGACTGCCACTCGGCGGCATCGCCGTCGCGCGTGTCCTTGATCCAGTCTATCATGTTCTTGCCGTGGTGATAGTAGACGCTCGCCGTGGCACGCACGCCGTGGGAGAGCCACTTCAGTCCGGCCTCATAGGCCTGCATCTCTTCGGGCTTCAGATACTTGTCGGCCTTGTAGCCGCCTACGGAGTAGTACAGCTCGGTGAATGTGGGCATTCGCAGTGAGGTGTTGAACGAGGCGTATGCCTTCAGGTTCTCGGCAATCTGATAGCTCGCGTCCGCCCCGGGGTAGAAGCGGAAGCCCATCTCGTTCCATGTGTTCCTTACGGCTATGAAGCCTGCCGACATGGTGAAGCGGGGCAGCAGAATGTTGTGCTCGAGATGGAAGCTCAGGTTGCTGCGGTTCAGTCCGAGGGTGTAGTCACGGTCGGTGCCGTGGATGTGGCGCGGCTTGTCGAGCGGTTCGCCGAGGTTTCCGCTGATGAGGTCTTCGTTGCGGAACTCTGCGCCGAATGCCGTCTTGCCGAGTGCCCATTCGACGTAGCTGTTGAGGTTAAGCCCGAACACGTCGGTGCGGTTGTGGTTGAACGGCACCTTCTCCTCACTGCCGCGAATCAGTTCGAAGCGGTCTTGGTTCCTGTTCCAGTAGACGGACGGACGGAAGTGGAAGGCACTGCCCTTGGTCTCGGCCTGTATGGCTGTGAAGATCTTGCGGGTGTGTTCGAACTGGTCGTCGTATTTCGCGCTGTAGAACGTGTTCGATCCGAAGCCCTTGTCGGAAATGCCGGCGTGCCAGCGTATGTCCACCTGCTCGTCGCTGTACGATCCCTGGTAGAACAGTTTGGTGCTGCGCAGGTCGCTGTTGAGCCTGCCGGCCTGACTGCGCGTGTATCCGTCACTGCGGGTGTAGCCTGCCGAGATCTGGTTGTTGAACTTGCCGGACACCACATTGGCGCGTCCGCCGCCGGAGGCATAGCCGTAGGAGCCGCCCTCGATGTGGACATCGGCACCGGTCTGCCGCTCCGTGCGCGTCACGATGTTGATTGCGCCCACGAGAGACGACGTGCCGTAGACGCGCCCTGCCGGTCCTTCGAGGACTTCGATGCGCTCAATCTCGGAAATGTCTACAGGAAAGTCGGCCGAGTTGTGGCCTGTCTGCGGATCGCAGATGTTGATGCCGTTGAGAAGTACGGTGATTTGTTCGTCGGTGCCGCCACGGATGCTGATGTCTGTCTGTGCGCCCATCGGCCCGCGCTGCCTGACATCCACGCCGGCAGCATACTTTAGAAGATCGTTGACACTTTGTGCCGGCGCGGCGGCGATGGCCTCGCGGTCCAGCACAGTAACCATTCGCGCAGCCTGTGAGGCTGTCAGCGGTGCTCTGGAGCCTGTCACCTCCACCTCGTCCAGCTCGTACAGCCTGTCTGCGGCAGTGGTCTCAGTCTGTGCGGAGACGATGCCGGTATTGGCAAATGTCAACGATGCGAATGTGAGCACACCGATGGAAATCTCCTTCCTGAGGCTGGCAAACGAAGCATACGGGCTGTTCTTGAACCGGCGGAAGCGCACAGAACGGGAGCAACCTGTCTGAATGTTTTCTGTTCTCATTTGGTTTATGAATGTTGTTGATTAAAAAAATGCGGCGCAAAGATACGCCAAATATGTTCTTTTATTGCCACTGCATGAGGGTGCGCAGAAAAGCGGTCAGCTCTGTGGCCATCTTGTCGTGTTGGCGGAGGCTCGGATGGTAGTTGGCACCGTAGCCCAACGATCCGTCCTGCGGCGACATGTCGAAGCGGTAGACCCCGTAATCCCCATCCGAGCGGAGCGCGGCAACGGCTCTGTCCATGGCGGCCTTGACATCGGCAAGCTGCTTGTCGGCGAGCATGCAGCCGCTGAGAAGCACAATCTTGGCTTCGGGATATTTCGTGCGTATGTGACGGACGAATGTCTTGTAGGCGGTCTCCATGCGGGAGGTGTCGTAGAGGTTCCGCGATGTGTCGTTGGTGCCGAGGTTGATGCAGACGACCTGCGGCGTGTAGCGCGAGTAGTCCCACACGTATGTGCTGTCGTAGAAGAGCGTCCGGTCATAGATGGCAGGCATGGCGTCGGGCGAACCTTCGCGGGGCTGTCCCCAGTTGCGGTAGATGCCTATGCCGCTGCGTGCCACCACCACGTGCTGCGCATCGAGACGGCGTGCGGTGATGGCGGCAAAGGCCAGGTAGTGGTTCTCGGTGTCATAGCTGAACGCGCTCTTCGGGTCTTCGTCCTCATTGCCATAGCCGCAGGTCATGGAGTCGCCTATGAACTCTATCTTGCGTGCCGGCTGCGGACGGTTGTCCGTGAGGGTGCAGCCCGCATCGACGATGAAGCCACGGATGGCAGGATGCAGGTCATAGCCTTCCACCACGTACATGACCCTTGCGGTGTGGTTGCCCGAAGGCAGGGATTCCGCAAGACAGACTATGGAGTCCGTCTCCGCCATACAGGACACCTTGCGCGGCTGCGCGTCATCGACCTGCACCATGAAGTATCCGCTGCGTGGCTTGACCGCCATCTTCAGCGATGTACCGCCGAACGACACGACGGCCTGTGTACCGGGGTAGCTGAAGAGCACATGCCCGTCGGGGTCTGTGCAGGTGCGTCCGATGTATTCTATGTGTCTGTCGGCGGCGGGAACGAAAATCCCCTGCACGGCAACATTGTCGCCTGCCATGCAAGGGATTATGTGTGCCACCGTCAGCATCAGTATGAGCCGGAGTGTGAGTGTCATTCTCATGGCTTGACGTTGACTTTGTGTGTTACACCTTATTATATATATGTGTGTATTACAGGAGTGTCTGTATCTTTTCCGCTATGACGCTGATGGCTGTGGTCGGCTCGTAGCGTTCGACGACCTCGCCTCTCTTGCCGATGAGGAACTTGGTGAAGTTCCACTTTATGTCCGATGTGTTCCTGTAGTCGGGGTTTTCCTTCGAGAGCATCTCGTCAAGTATCTTGCCTATGGGATGATTCAAGTCGAAGCCTCCGAACGGTCTCTGGCTCTTGAGGAACTTGAACAGAGGGTCTGCCTTGTCGCCGTTGACCTCGATCTTCTTGAACTGCGGGAAGCGCGTCCCGTAGTTCAGTTGGCAGAACTCCTTGATTTCATCGGCTGTGCCGGGTGCCTGCTGTCCGAACTGGTTGCACGGGAAGTCCAGGATGTTGAACCCACGGCTGCGGAACTGTTCATAGAGCTGTTCCAGCTCGGCATACTGTGGCGTGAAGCCGCAACGTGTTGCCGTGTTGACGATCAGCATCACCTCGCCGGCATATTCCTTCAGTGATACGTCATGACCCTTGCGATCCTTGACGGTGTAGTCGTAGACTGTCTTCATGAGTGTGTGTGTAGTATGTGTGTGTTTGTTTATAATCGGTAGAGCCGCGAATCAGTTGCGATCCGATTGATGCTTTTCTTCTGACGGCGGCGGAGTGAAGCCCAAGGCTACGGACAGGGACTGCAGCACGTTGGTTCTCCTGAGACCTGCCGTGCCGCCATCACAGCTCTCGCCAAGCTCGAACAGCATGACATCGGCGATGTTCCGGCTGTCCGGTGCTTCCATCCTTGCCTTCCTGACGACGGCACAGACATCGTCCCACACGCCGATGCGGTTGGGCACGACCATGAGCTGCCGTATGCTGCCCTGCCCCAGCAGGGTCTGCAACGTGTCGAGCAGCATCGCGTCTGTCGTCACCATGTCTTCGGTCGGCAACAGCGCGAACTGCATCTCGCCGCACTCCGTCTGCGTGGCCATGCCGTCAAGCTGCCTGATGTCCGACGGCATGAGGATGCCTATGTCCGTGCTCTTCCTGTCGCAAACCATCAGAACCTGTATCTCATTGTCGTTTCCCTCTATGCCTGCTTCCGCGCAGAGCATGACGAGCCACCCCACAAAGTCCATCTGCGGGAGGCCACGGCCGAAAGCCTTTTCCAAAGGCTCCTTTATGCGTGTTATGCTGCCGCTCAGGAGCTGCATGTCCATGAGCACAACAACGGGTTTGAAATCAGGAGACTTGCTGCCGCTCATTCCTGTGCGTCGGCTTTGGTGTCTGTATCGGCATTGCCGCCTTCGTCTATTGCCTTTATCTTGTCCTTCGCGAGCTGTATCTCGTCACGCAGCTTGTCCATCTTCCTGTGCAACTCGTTGAGAATACTGTTGCCCGACTTGCTCGATGCGTTCAGGAAGCCGAGGTTGTTCTCGTAGGTGTGCAGCTCACCCGTAAGGCTTTCGCACAAGCGCACCAGCCTGTCGCGTTCGCGGTTGACGGTCTGCGCTCCACTGCTTTGGAGACTGCTTATGGACGAGCGGAACTTGCTGAGACGGCGGCTTGTCCTCTCGCTGTTGATGGAGGAGTAGAGGTCGTCGACCAGACTGCGGTACTTGCTGTAGATCTTGTCCTTGTCCTTGAACGGCACGTGTCCCGTCTCGTTCCACTCCTTTTGTAGCTCGCTTATCTTCTGCTGCAAGTCCTCCCCTGCTTCGGCAGCGAGGGCTTTCAGCTTCTCTATAATTTCTTTCTTGCGCTTGAGGTTGTCCGCCTCCGTGGTGCGTTGCGACGAAGTGGCTTTGTTGCGCTGCTCGAAGAAGCTGTCGCATGCGCCGATGAAGCGTTGCCATATCTGGTCGGAATATCTCTTTGCCACAGGGCCTATGGTCTTCCACTCTTTCTGCAACTTTGCCAGTTCGTCGGCAGTGGCCTTCCAGTCGGTGCTGTCCTTCAGTGCTTCCGCCCTCTCACACAGGGCGCGCTTCTGCGCCAGGTTGGCATCCATCTTCGCCTTGGCAGCCTTATAGAACTCGGCCTTGCGGTTGAAGAACTCGTCACAAGCCTTGCGGAAACGCTCGAAAATCTTTGCGTTCATCTTCTGCGGAGCAAAGCCTATGGTCTTCCACTTGCCCTGAAGCGATATGACCTCCTTGGTCTTGCTGTCCCACAGCTTGTATGTGGTCAGCTTGGCATAGTCTATTCCCTCCATGATTTCGCAGATGACGGTCTTCTTGTCAAGGTTGTCCTGCTCCGACTTCTTCAGCTCGTCGAAGTGCTGCTGAAGGTTGCGGTTGATGACTGTCGAGGCTGCCTTGAAGCGGTTCCACATCTCTTCCCTCTTGTCTTTTGCCACGGGACCGGTGTCACGGTATTCCTGATGCAGCTTCTGCAACTGACGGGATGCCGACACGACATCGGGATCCTGCGACAGCTTCTCTGCCTCCTCGCACAGACGTGTCTTAATCTCAAGGTTCTTCTTGAAGTCATAGTCGCGGAACTCATTGTTCAGCTTCAGGAGGTCATAGAATTTCTCGACGTTTATCTGATAGTTCTTCCACAGCTCATTGACTTTGCTCGGCGGCACCAAGGTGACTTCGTTCCACTGCTGCTGCAGACGCTTGAACTCGGGGTAGTTCTTGTTGGGGTCGTCGGGCGAGTCTATCAAATCCTTCAGCTCTTCTATTATGGAGAGCTTGACCTGATAGTTCATCTCCTTCTGCTTCTCTATGCCTGCGTTGATTTCGTTGCGCTTCTCCTTGATGACAGCCATGACTTTCTTGAATTCCTCCTCATCGGGATCGGGTGTGGGAGCGAAAGCGTCTGCACTGTTGCCTGCCTCTATGAACGCCTTGCGGTCATTCTCTATCTCGACGTTGTGCAGCTTGTAGAACGCCTGCTTCAGCAAGTCAACCTCTGCCTTCGACAAGTTTTCGACATCGGCGGCTATCTCCTTGATGCGGGACAGTATCTTCTCTTTCGTCATCTTGTGCGCAGCATCGTCTTCTGCCGGTGTTTCCTCTGCCGGTGTTTCCTCTGCCGCAGATTGCGGCTCGGCAGCAGTGGTCTGTTGCACTTCTTCCGTTTTCCCGTCGGCACGGTCTGCCGGCACGGTTGCCGGTGTTGTCTCTTCATTCAGCTTGGCTTCTTCCTGCATATTCTTTCCTTCAGGGAGAGTGTTGTCAAGAGTCTCGGTCGTCATTTGTAGGAGTTTTTAATGTAATTCACTTAGTCTGTGGCGTTATCGGGTCACAAAATAATGAATTTAAAAGTTCATATCATACCGTTGTCGGTAACTTTTTTTTGCAGTTGCGTGTGTTTGTCCCCTTTTTGCGCATCACGCTAATAGAGTCGTTATGCCCATATATATCACCATGCCTATGATGTCGCTCGTGATGGTGATGAAAGGACCGGTGGCGATAGCCGGATCTATCTTCAGCTTGTCGAACGCCATGGGCACGAGCATGCCGAAGATGGACGAGAACATCACCACGGCAAACACACTGATTGACACGGAGTAGGTGACTGTGGCGGTTGCGCCATGCACCATGAAGTTATAGATATAGACAAGCAGCGATATTATGGTGGCATTGATACAGGCCACCAAGGCTTCCTTGCTCACCTGCTTGAGGGCGTGGGTCGAGTCGAACGAATTGTTTGCGAGGCCCTGCACCACGATGGCAGACGACTGCGTGCCGACGTTTCCGCCCGCACCGCCAATCAGCGGGATGAACACAGCCATTTCGGGGTGTGCGGCAAAGGTGCTGTCGAAATTGCCGAGGATGAGCGAGTTGCCGATGCCTCCGAGTATGCCGATGAGCAGCCAGGGAAGACGCGCGGAGGTTTGGCGCAACACGTTGTCATTGGTCTCGATGTCCTGGGAGAGACCTGATGCCAACTGATAGTCGCGCTCGGAATGTTCGCGCACCTGATCCATGACATCATCGACGGTGATCTGTCCCACCAGACGTCCGATGCTGTCGACCACAGGCACAGCCACAAGGTCATATTTCTCAATGGCCTGCACGACATCGTCGATGGGCGTGTCCACATGGACCATGATGGGGTCTTTGTGCATCACGTGCTTCACCTTCGACACCGACGGCGAGGTGATCATCTTCTTCAGCGGGAACACGCCGATGAGACGCTCGTCGTCGTCGACGACATATACATAATATATATCGTCCATCTGCTCGGCCTGCATCCGCATCTCCCTGAGACACTCGGGCATACTCAGGTTCTCGTTGACGGTCACCATCTCGGTGCCCATTATACCTCCGGCAGTGTCCTCGTCATATTTCAACAGATCCACGATGTCGCCTGCCTGCTCCATGTCGTCGATGTGAGAGAGGACTTCCTCCTGCTTGTCTTCGTCGAGGTCGCGTATCAGGTCTACGGCATCGTCGGTGTCCATGTTGTCGACAAATCGCTTGGCGATGGTCTCCGACGGCAGTCCTTCGAGGAGGTCTTTGCGGACATCCTCGTCCATCTCCGAGAGCACATCGGCGGCTTTCTCATTGTCGAGCAGCTGGTAGAGGTAGCGCGCCTCGTCAAAGTCCAGCTCGTTACACAGCTCGGCTATGTCGGCAGGGTGAATGTCTGCCAGCAGGGCTTTCAGGGCATCGGCATCCCTCTGCCCGATAAGTCCCTTGGTCTTTTCTATGAAATTGTGGTCAATGTCCATAGCTCCTTGTCATTGTTGCGTGTTAAACGATTGTGTCCCTGCCATTCCCTCTTTGAGGTATCCGTCGACCATGTTGGTCAGGTCTATGAATTCCCTTACCGACAGCTGCTCCGGACGCTTGTTGAAGAAAGCGTCGGCAGTCAGCGGACAATCACTGCCCGTGATGTTCTTGATGGAGTTGCGCAGTGTCTTCCTGCGCTGGTTGAACGTGGTCTTGACAACCTGCTTGAACAGCTTGGCGTCACAGCCCAAGTCGGTCGTGCCGTTGCGTTTCAGGCGTATGACCGCGCTCTTGACCTTTGGCGGCGGATTGAACACGTGCTCATCGACGGTGAACAGATACTCTATGTCGAACCATGCCTGGAGCAGGACGCTCAGTATGCCGTATGTCTTACTGCCGGGACCGGCACAGATACGCTCGGCCACTTCCTTCTGAATCATGCCCGTGCAGCAGGGAATCAAGTCCTTACATTCGAGCAGCTTGAAGAATATTTGGCTTGAGATGTTATACGGGTAGTTGCCGGTGAGCACAAACGGAGCACCGCCGAACAGGCTGTGCAGATCCATGCGCAGGAAGTCCGCCTCAATGATGTCTCCCTCAAGCTCGGGATAGGCGTCATGCAGGTATTCTATGGATTCATGGTCAAGGTCGACGACCTTCAGCCGACGGCCTTTCTTCAGGAGGAACTGCGTCAGCACACCCATACCGGGACCCACCTCAAGCAACGGAAGTGCGGGGCAGGCATCCACCGTGTCGGCAATGTCGCCGGCTATCTGCAAGTCCGTCAGGAAGTGCTGCCCTAAAAACTTTTTCGGTTTTACTGACTTCATTCGATCTACAATGGTTACTTTTGTCCTTGGCTCGTGGAACACAACCCTGCATACAACTCTGCGCCGAGGCTTGCTTGGAGCGTAGAAGCCGCCGCATGACAGCGGCTCTGCCCGTGCCTCCGCAGTGTGCAAAAGTACTTTTTTTTGAATTAGCAATATCTCTCGGGCTGCAAGTTTTGAAGCATAAAGTATGACGGAACGGATAAAAAGATGGTCGCGGACGGTTATTCCGGTTCTGCTGGGTGCTTTCGTGCTGTACTGGATATATCGTGATTTCGACTTCACCCGCGTCCGTGACGTGCTGCAAAGTCAGACCGGCTGGACATGGATGTGGGCTTCGCTGGCGTTCGGCATACTCAGTCATGTGCTCAGGGGACTTCGCTGGAAGCAGACCCTGGAACCGTTGGGCGAGAAGCCCAAGACGCCTGACTGTGTCGATGCCATATTCGTGTCGTATGCAGCCAACCTCGTCTTGCCGAGAGTGGGAGAGCTGGCGCGTTGCGCCATACTGAAGAAACATGACGGCGTGTCATTCCCGAAGTCCGTAGGCACGGTCGTCACCGAACGGCTGATAGATGCACTGTGCATGCTCCTCATCTGCGTCATGACATTTGTCCTTCAGATGCCCGTGTTCGTGCGCTTCTTCCGTGAGACAGGAACCAAGATTCCTTCGCTCGGTCATCTCGTTCAGTCTCCGTGGTTCTATGTTTCGGCGTTCTGCGTGGCAGGAGCTGCGGGTGTGGTCGTCTTTCTGCTGAAGGTCTTCCCCATAGGGCGGAAGATGAGCGAGGTCATACACAACGTCTGGCAGGGCGTGTGGTCTGTCAGGAAGGTCAGGAACCTGCCCCTGTTCGTGCTGCTCACCGTCTCCATCTGGGTCTGCTATTTCCTTCATTTCTATCTCACGTTCCTGTGCTTCCCCTTCACGTTGGATCTTGGTGCGCTTGCCGGTCTTGTGATGTTCGTCGGTGGCACCATCGCAGTGATCGTCCCTACGCCCAACGGTGCCGGCCCGTGGCATTTTGCAGTCATCACCATGATGATGCTCTACGGAGTGGGCTATGAGGATGCCGCCTCCTTCGCCCTGATTGTGCATGCCATACAGACACTTCTCGTCATCGTCCTTGGCGTGTGGGGATGGCTTCGCCTGGCAAATCAGGCAGCAAGAAAACACTGATCACCATCATCATCAGAGTGAGGCATTTTGTGGACGTACAGCCACAGTTCTATGGACGTACAGCCACAAGTCTATGGATGTACAGCCACAAATCTGTGGACGTACAGCCACAGATCCTATGGACGTACAGCCACAGATCCTATGGACGTAC
>CAVDAU010000006.1:0-24239 GCA_963607015.1 Streptococcaceae bacterium | reverse complement strand
TATATTTCCTCTAAAAATCACCGTATCACTTCTGTCTGACGATAGTACGGCGGGTGTCGCGGTGAGAGAAGGGCACCAAAAGGGATTGCCACAGGCTTTTTGTGCCGTAGCGCAATAATGGTTATGATACAATTTCCTCTGCGAGTTTAAGTCTCAAACGGGTGTCCTAAGCCGCATAAAGCGTGAGTCAGTTTGCGAACGGGGTCGAACCACCACAAATATAATGGCCTTACAATATGCGGTATATATCAGACCTGCTGCCTATGCAGCAGGTTCAATATCATAAATATAGTCCTTATACCGGACATTGTCATGAAGTATGAACCAAACGGTAGTCAGTATCTTGCGTGCGATTGCCACCTGCACCTTCATTTTGTTCTTTTTGCGGATTACGGTCTGTTTATAACTGAATTTGTTGAAGAAGCAGCCCCGTGTCTTACCGGCTGCCCAAGAGCATTCGATTAGAGTTTTTCTCAAGTATTTATTGCCGTGCGTTATTTTGCGCGACTTGATCTTTCCGGCACTTTCCTCGTTGCGCGGCTTCAGTCCACACCGGGAGACAAGATGGGCGGCATCTTCAAATGATGACATGTCTGTGCCCAATTCCGCTATTATCGCTGTGGCGGAACGCTCTTTGACACCCGGGATTGTCTGAAGGTTGGCAAGTTGGTCAGGGAACCATTTCCCGCAGAGTTCATTCATTTTTGATTGGCATACGTCTTTGTGCCTGCGTGCCGGCAGTATTTCTTCGCGCAGTTGACGGACTATATCGACATCCGTATCTGATATGACACCTGTGAGCGCACGGACAATGGTGTCCGCACCATGTTTGCTGATTGTTCTGCTGTGAATGACTTCCGCCGGTTTTCGGGGGTCCTTAATCCCTTCGGATATCAACCTTACGACTTCCCGATAGCCTTTGCTGTCTGTCGAAGAGACATAATTGCTGATGCGGATATTGCACCGCTGAAGTGCCATGTCAAGTTTTGTCAGCTTGTATGTAATGTCCTTGTTCAAATCGAAGATGCGCCGGTCGTATTGCCGCAGCTGTTGGATACGGTCTTCAGGAACGTAACTGCCTTTTATGAGATCCTTGAACAGGCAGGTTGCAATCCACTCCGCATCCTTCACGTCACTCTTCTTCCCCGGTAGTTGCTTGATGAAATAGGGGTTGACCAACTTTAGATCCGCCACATAAGGCTCCAATACCCGCCACACCGGCATCCAATAGATGCTCGTACTTTCCATACAGACTTCCCAGACATCATATTGCTGCAGAGTCGCTGCCAACTGATCCAGTTCCGGAGTCAACACTCCAAACTTGCCTTGAAAAACGGTGCCGTTCTCATTGAGAATACAGACGAACACACTATCTTTGTGTACGTCAAGACCACATACATGTCGCATAGGCTTTAAAATTTTGGGACATCAAGCCCGTTAAACAATAAAAACTTTGCGGTGCGCCGAGTGGCGGCAGCCGCTTCCCTACAAAGATAGTATGTGGTCTTGATTTTTATATAACGGGTGTAAAATCGGCGCAGGATTTTATATATGTTTGCGTTGGCACTTTCAAACATAAGACTTTGCCATTTCAAACATAAGCGTAGAAGTCAGAAGTCATATCCTGTAGCGTGTGTACCGAGGGTGACAGCACGAAAATACCGGCGGCTTTTCTATCTCCTGCCGACAAATTGCGTAATTTTGGGGCGAAATCTTTACAAGCACACAGCTATGGTACACAAATATGATTTCCTCATAATAGGTTCGGGAATAGCCGGAATGAGCTATGCCCTCAAGGTGGCGAGAGCAGGAAAAGGCACGATATGCCTCATCTGCAAGACCACACTCGAAGAGGCAAACACCAAGTTTGCACAGGGCGGCGTGGCATCGGTCACCAATATGGAACTCGACAACTTCGACAAACACATAGAAGACACAATGATTGCCGGCGACTATGCCAGCGACCGTGCTGCCGTGGAACAGGTGGTGCGCAACGCACCGGCACAGATAAAGGAGCTGGTGCAGTGGGGCGTCAACTTCGACCGCAAGGATGACGGGACGTTCGACCTGCACCGTGAGGGCGGACATTCGGAGTTCCGCATACTGCACCATGCCGACGATACCGGTGCGGAGATACAGCGCGGACTCATGGCAGCCGTGAGGAGCCATCCCGACATTGTGGTGAAGGAGAACCACTTCGCAGTGGAAATCATAACGCAACACCATTTGGGCTATGAGGTGACACGCCGCACGCCGGACATCGAGTGCTTCGGTGCCTACGTGCTCGACCCGGATACGCAGAAGGTGGACACATACCTGAGTAAGGTGACGGTGATGTGTACCGGCGGCTGCGGAGCGGTCTATCAGACCACAACCAACCCTGTCATTGCCACCGGCGACGGTGAGGCCATGGTCTATCGTGCCAAAGGCACGGTGAAGGACATGGAGTTTGTGCAGTTCCACCCCACATCGCTCTACCACCCCGGCGAGACACATCCTGCCTATCTCATCACCGAGGCAATGCGCGGCTATGGCGGCATACTGCGTCTGCCTACGGGCGAGACTTTCATGGAGAAGTATGACAAGCGGCTGTCGCTCGCGCCGCGCGACATCGTGGCACGGGCAATAGACAAGGAGATGAAGATTCACGGACTGGATCACGTCTGCCTGGATGTCACACACAAAGACCCTGAAGAGACCAAGCACCACTTCCCGAACATCTACAAGAAATGTCTGTCCATCGGCATCGACATAACACGCGAATACATCCCCGTGCGTCCGGCAGCCCACTACATGTGCGGAGGCATCAAGGTCGACCTCAACGGATGTTCAAGCATCAGACGGCTCTATGCCCTCGGCGAGTGTTCATGCACCGGACTGCATGGCGGCAACCGCCTGGCCTCGAACTCGCTGATTGAGGCTGTGGTCTATGCCGACGCTGCTGCACGACACTCCATAGAGCATGCAGACCGGTACAGCTTCAATGATGCCGTGCCCGAATGGAACGACGAAGGCACGCTGACCAATGAAGAGAAGGTGCTGATAACGCAGAGCGTGCGCGAGGTGGGGGAAATCATGAGCAACTACGTGGGCATTGTGCGCAGTGACTTGCGCCTGAAGCGAGCATGGGATCGTCTGGACTTGCTCTACGAGGAGACGGAAGCCCTCTTCAAGAAGAGCAAGGCATGCCGCGACATCTGCGAACTGCGCAACATGATCAATACCGGTTATCTCATCACTCGACAAGCCATAGAGCGCAAGGAATGTCGCGGACTGCACTACACCTTGGACTATCCGCTGCACGCATACGACAAGGAGTGACTTTCAACCTCTATAGCACTGCGCCGGTCAATCAGTATGCTTCCGCTCCGAAAGCGGCAGCGGTGACTGACGGGGTACAGCCACGGGCATCTTCCTCGCGATAGCTGATGCTGACGGTGCGCTGTTCGCCAGGCATGAGGGCGAAGTAGTTGTCCTCATAGATGACCGGCAGTATCTGCTCGCCGTCCGTGCCTTTCAGATTGAGGCGTATGAGCAATGCCGGCACGGATGATGTGTTGCTGACGTTGACACGCAGGCTGACACGGCCATCACTCCTACCCACAACATCACAGCCGACGACAAGTTCCGGCACGGGCATCTGCACGACTGCACGCAGCAACTCGGGACGTGAGGCTTCAACATAGAAGTTGGAGGACACGGTGTGCTTGCCGTCATCGCTCAGCGTGAGGCGCAGGTAACGCAACTCATCATCGGGAATGACGACGGGCATGACATCGACAGTGCTGTCGCGTGCCACACTCACGGAAGCCGACTGCGTACTAAGTTGGCGGCCATTGACATCGAACATGGTGAGGGTGGCGGTGAGTGCACCTGTGGTGTCAATGCTCGTATTCACCACCTGCACGGTCTTATTCACGGGATTATACTGTATGTGCAACGGTTCACAAGCCTTCTTGATGCCGAAATAGGCAGCCGTGGGGTCGAGATAGTAGTCGTATGTCTGCCACACCATACTTGGCCAACACGGATGGCTCATCCACATGAGTAGTCCCTGCCGCTGCTGTTGCGAAGCCTCGAACATGGCACGATGGCCGTCGTAGTTGAGCCACTGGGCCAACTGCGTGAAGCGGCGTGCGTCTTGCGGAGTGCCGAAGCGGTCGGACATCATCTGCCGGAACGACTGTCCGCGCTGTGCACCCTGAAGCGTGAAGTCGTGTTGTCCCCACGCATCGCCCTGCGGCCACAGGCTATCTGACGGAAGCATGCGCGACAGGCTTTCGTAGTTCGGCACGTTGGGCATTCCCTGTTCCGAGTGGAGCTTGCCGGTCTGATGCCCGAAGTAATAGGCTGAGGGGTTGAGCCAATAGGGACCGTGGCCGCTGACACCGTCGTCGGCAGAGCTGGATATGTACTCCAACTGCCGATGCCATGTGCCGACCTGCCGGCGCAGGGCTTTGTCGAGGCTCTCCGGCGGATAGCCCTCGTTGCGTCCCACATATATCGCTATCGACGGGTGACGGCGTATGCGACGTATGAGGTCGAGTGAGTTGTCGAGGAACATCGTCTCATCGTCGGGGTCAGGGCCGTCCCAGGGATTGGCAAGCCAGAAGTCCTGCCACACCATTATGCCATACCGGTCGCAGGCATCGTAAAGCTCATCATCGCCAATCTGTCCCACCCAGTTGCGAATCATGTTGAAGTGCATATCGCGATGATATGCCACGGCGGCATCATACTCACGGGCCCTGTAGTTGAGATTGGTCTCTGAGAAGCCCCAGTTGCCACCCAACGGCACAAGCCTGCGCCCATTGATGTAGATAGTGGCACGGCTGTCGAGAGTCTTGTAGTCCATCTGCCGCAGTCCTGCCTTGAAGGCAAGCGTGTCTGCCTGCAAGCCGTCGCCGCTGACGCTGAAAGCGGCATCATGCAGATATGGCTCACCATAGCCGTTGGGCCACCACAGCCGCATGGCGCGTTGGCGCAGTTGCGGATATTCTTCAGGGTCGAACGTCACCTCACGCTCCTCGCCTGCGGAGAGGAGCAGTGTCTTTGAGAAACTGATGCTGCCTATGTGTCCCGCGACAGTCACCGTCCTGTCGGCATCGCCGCTGTTGCTGACGAGAACCGCCGGTGTCATCGTGGCGAGGGTGTCTGGCAGATTGAGCTGTGTGGTGACTACCGGTGAGGAAAGGCTTATGCCGTCATCGGCGGAGAGGAAGACATCGTTCCAGATGCCGATGTTGCGTCCCGGCGTACTCGTGATCCAGTCCCACCCGATGGTGGCATGGAATGTAGGGTTGTCCGCACCGAGCACACCGCCGTTGAGGTCTGTGTTGGTGGCGTTCTTGACCTTGACAGCTCCGGCATGGGCATTCTTCAGGATGCGCACCTCAAGAGTGTTGTCTGTCCCGTGGCGAAGGAGGCGCGTGATGTCGAAGCGTTGCTGCTTGAACGCTCCGTTTATGTCGCCTACATGCGTACCGTTGAGCCATACCTGTGCCTTCCAGTTTATGCCGTCGAAGTTGAGGTACTGATGACGGCGGTGCAGCATGATGCTGTTGTCGTCGCAGCGGAACGTGGTGCGATAGACGAAGTCACTGTTGAAGAACGACTCCGATATTTGGCGCATATTGTTGCCGAAGCGGTTGTCGGGCACTGCACCGACATTGATGTAGCTGCCCAACACGGTGGCAGGCACTGTGGCCTGAATCCAGCCGCCACCATCGGCACGGCGCAACTGCCAACCGTCGAGGAACGTCTTTCCATCGGCAGAAGCGAGTGCCGCAGCAGGCTCGGCGTGCAGTCCTCCACGTCCCCACACTTCTATTTCGTTGATGCCATAGGTGCCGCCGGCAGACATAGGCGCGGTCAGCAGCAGACGGACATAGCGTCCGTGGACAGTACACTCGACATCGTCGGTGTCACCACCCGTGGCACTGATGGCGGCAGCGGTGGTCCAACTACTGCCGTCGGCAGACACCTGTACCTCTGCCTTTGCAGCCCTGTAGAGCCAGTCGACCTTGACGCGCTCAATGGCGACATCGGCTCCCAAGTCGATGCTGACCCACTGTGGCTTCTCGGCAACGGCAGCAGGATCGGCAACCCACGCACTGTAGAAGTGCGACGACGGAAGCCAACCGGCATTGGTGGAGCCCCACTTGATGTGGTCATCGGCATAGGTGGCCTGATCGTAGCGCAACGGGCCGCCATCAACCTCATAGACACGCCACCATGCCGCTCCCTTCATGCCAAGCTCGAGTCGCAAGTGGCTGAAGTTGCCGCCACTATGCAGCGGAATGGCCATCTTGACCTTGCGCAGCGGCAGCTGCACTATGTCCTCTGCCTTGTTGGGGTCACTGCTGACGGTCTGCTCGCCCTTGTAGCCCGGCAGGGCATCGCTCTTGTATTCTCCAACGACGCGCCATGCACTGCCATCGTCTGAGGCAAGCACACGGATGTGGCAACCGGCAGTGGCCTGATCCTCATAATAGGCAGTCTGTGCCAACAGCCGCAGGGTGTCAAGGCGGACACTCATGCCGCTCCAGTCATACTGAATATAAGGATCACTGCCCATGAGCATGTTGTAGCTCACGGTATTGCCGTCGATGGATTTCTCTTTGTCACGCCCCACAATCCTGCCGTCGCGTGTGCTGACGCTGACCGTCGCCGGTACACCGGCAGAGCGGATGCCGTCTGTCACGAGCTGTGCCGTCATGTTATAGTCGGCAGAAGACGATGCAACAGCAGCACGGTTGAGTGCCACATTGCGATAGACACTGTCGACAACCATGTGCGGAACAGCACTCTCGGAGGCACGGCCGGGGTAGATGCCGATGCCGCGTGTCGGAACGACATCAGCGGCAATGGCAGGCACGAGGGTCAGGCCGAGCAGCAGGATGGTGGGTATGACTTGTTTCATTTCACTTGAGCTCTTTTATGCGGATGTTGCGGAACTTGACCGGCGAACCGTGGCCAAGGAAACCGATGTGACCCGACTTGTTGAACAATCCGGGGTGCTCCTTATGGTCGGCAGTGCCGTTGCGGGTAGCCTCACGGATGTCACCGTCGAGGATGACCTGACCGTTCACCGTCACGCGTATGTGATCACCCTTGGCATAGATCTCCTCGGTGTTCCACTCTCCGGCAGGATGAAAGGCACTGTGATGGTCGGGCAGAGCGGGTATGATGCCGTAGACGGAGCCGTGGTGCTGCAACGGAGTTATGTCGCTGTAGATAGGATGTTCACAGTCGAGCACCTGTATCTCCATGCCGACATAGGCTGCATCGCCTTCCATAGGCGTGCGGATGCCCACACCGTTGTTGGCTCCCGGTGTCAGCCGGAAGTCAAAGCGGAAGACGAAGTCGCTGAACTCGTCCTTGGTATAGAGGTTACCGCCAAAAGCCTTGCTTGGGTTCATGGAGATACACCCGTCCTCGATGGTATAGTCGACGGTGTTGCCTGTCCACTGGTACATGTTGGTACCGTCGAAGAGGATGCGGAAGCCGTCCTTCTTTTCCTCGGCAGAGAGCCGGTAAGGCTCTGCGCTTTTGAGTTCGCGCACATAGATGTTGCGGAAGTAAGCACGGCTGCCGTGTGCCTGAAGTTCGAGCTGCTCAATGGGGAAGATGGGGCGACTGCGATCCCAGTAGTTCTCCATGATGATGTCGTCGGTGACGAGCACGCCATTGAGACGGACGGTGACACGGTCACCGACCATGCGGATGTAGAACGTATTCCACTGTCCGAGCTTGTTGTCGGCAACGGTGAGCGGTGTCGAGCGGTTCACCTGATTATTATAGAGTCCGCCCGAGCCGACCTGTGCACCTACATTGACACGCGCGGTGTCCCAAATCTGCACCTGTGGTGCTCCACGCAGATAGATACCGGCATCAGGTTCCTCGCCGTTGGGGTCGAGCCTCCAGTCGACGTACATCTCGAAGTCGGCATACTGTTTCTGTGTGCAGAGGTTGTCGAAGCCGGTGCCGACATAGACGAGCGATCCGTCCTCGACAATCCAGTCATTCGTCATCTGCTCATTGGCCTTGATCTGTGCCTTGGCCATCTGTGCAGGCTTCATCTTGGAGCGCGTTATGGGGTCTTCCACAAGTCCCTTCCAGCCTGTCAGGTCGCGACCGTTGAAGATGGAGACAAAGCCTTCCTCATCTTCAGGCACCTCGCTGAGATACTTGCGGATGGACTGCTTCAGATAGTCTGCGTCCTGAATGTTGAGGACATCGAGCACCTTGTCAAGAATCTGGCGTGTGTTCGTGCCATTATATTCCTTGTGAGCCAAGGCAATGTCCATTGCTGCTTTGGCGGCAGTCTGCTGCAATGCCGGCGTGTCAATGAACTGCGCTGCATAGATCATGGCGAGGAACGTGCCCGTGTCGCCAATCTTCTTCAGTATGACGTTGCGCTGCCGGTCGGTACGTGCCATTTCCATGGCTTCGCGCAACTGTATGAGGCGGTTCTCACCTGTGAGTTCGGACGATGACGAAAGCTCGACGTAGCGGTCAAGAGCCTGATCGAAGCGGCTGTCGCCGGTGCGGCAGATGTCGTAGAGCGGTTCGGCGGCACGGTTGTCGGGCCACTGCAACAAGGCCTGGAATGCGGCGTTGCCGATGGAGGCATTTGTGCTGCCTACACCGTCGATGATGACCTGCAATGCGCGGGGTTGTGCTGTCGCAGCCAGTACGGCATAGTAGAGCGAAGCCTTGGGGCCTGCCTGATTCATGCGCTGCATGACGGTGCTCACCTGTGCGTCACCATCTTGTCCGGCCAGCGTGGCAGTGACTGCCTGCTGCATATATGGCACATAGGCATCGTCGGTCTCTTCGAGCATGCCGCACATCTTGGTGAAGTCCTGCGGGCTGACGAGTTCTTTCAGTGCGGAGTAGGCTGCGGTCTTGACCTCTGCCGACGAAGACTCGGTCTGCTGCAACACAGTGCCGAGGTTGGCTGTGGCCTTGCGTGCAGCCAGCAGATTGATGCCGGCAATCTTGCCACGGTCGGAGGCTTGCGGCACCACGCGTGCCACGTCGGCATTGATGCTTCCGCTGAACGAGGCAAGGGCATCGTAGGCGGCGGTGGCAGTCAGCTCGTCGTCGCTACCGAGCAGACGTGCCAACACAGGCATGGAGCTGCGGTCGCCCAGGGCATTGAGCAGCCAGATGTCCGAACGCACGACATCGCCGTCGGCATTGGAGATGAGACCGTGCAGAACCTGCATCGTGGGTTCGTCCCACTTGAGTTCGCCGGTGCGTATCTGTTCCTTCTTGGCATCGCCGGAGCGAGCCTCGAGAGACAGGAAGTTCAGTATGTCGACAGTGACGGCAGTGTCCTTGGCCTTGACGGCAGTCTTGAGCAGTTCGACGTAGAGCGACCGGTTGGCTATGCCGGAAGCGTTGAGAAGCACGGCGTTGCGATAGTCCTTGTCGGTATCCTTCATTGCCTTCACAATCTCCTTGGCTGCTTCGTCGGGGTTGAGCAGGCTGAGTATTATCTGCTCGGCAGCCTCGCGCGTATGTGCGGCTCCGGCTTTTGCAGCATCCTTATACAGCTTGCGGGCGTTCTTGAGAGCTGCTGAAGCGGCATCGTCACCGGCAGAAGCAAGGTGCTTGAGCAGTGAGATGTAGGCTTCGTTGGCTCCTGTGCTTTCAGTGGTGAAGCCTGTGGCTGCAGCCGCACGCGACAGTGTGGCGAGCGACGCGGTGCTGCCTACGCGTCCGAGGGCATAGAGCACCTCTTTCTGATTGGGCTTGCCCTGCCCTACGAGAGCGAGCAATGCCGGCTCGGCAGACGAGACACGGGCTTCGCCGATGGCGTCGATGATGTGTTTCTGTGCTTCGGCCGAGGCAGACGGGAGTGCTGCCGTAAGGGCACGGGCAGCCTCATCTGTGCCGATGGCAGCCAATGCACGGGATGCGGGACCGCTGAGGGCGGCATCGGTCAGCAGCTTGGCAAGGGCATCGACGCTCTCATTGCCGCCGACGGTCTGTAGCTGGCTGATGATGAAAGCCTTGCTGTCGTTGTCGGCAAGGGAGCCGAGCGACAGGATGTAGGCCTCTGCCAGAAGGCTGCGTTGGCTTGCGTCCTGACTTGAGACGAAGGCAGACAGTCCGGAGATGGCATACTGCACGTTGGCATTGTCGCCCTGTCCGGGGGCTTTGAGCATGGCGACAAGCGAGCGCACGCCATCTGCACCCGTGGAGGCAAGGTCGGACATCAGACTGCTGAAGTCCTGTCCGTTGTCGGCAGGCATCTGTGCCAGCACGTCGGCTATTATCGTGTTGCTCGTGCGGTTTGCCGGTGTCTGGGCAAAGGCCATGCTGACGCTGAGCAGCAGGGCGGCGAGCGATGTATAGAGTTTCTTCATGTTGTGTTCTCTCCTCTATTTATAAGTGTTAGGGGTAAATCTTAGATATTCCACGGCGAGCGCATGGGCTGGTCGATGAGACGGTTTGCGGCATCGTCGCCGATGAACTTCAGGGCAACGGGGTCGAAGTTGAGCGTGCGGTTCAGCCGCAGGGCAACTGCACCCATGTTGACTATCGTTGCAGAACGGAAGCCGTTGCGCTCGTTCAGGGCGAAAGGCTTGCGCGTGGTTATGCTCTCCATGAAGTCGGTGACCTGCGGAGCGGGGTCGGGATAGTCGGCGAGCTTCTTCTGCCAGTCGGGAATGTCGCAGACGAAGTTCTTGTAGACATTGCCCTTGGGTCCGGCGATGTAGGGCGTGTCGGGGTTGCCGTAGTCGCCTCCCCAAAGCACGATTTGGCAACCGTCTTCGTAGGTATAGGTAATGGAACGCCATGTGCCTACGGCATCGGGATGCTGCTGCGGCGCATCGACTTCGACCTTCACGGGGCTGGTGTCGTCCTTGCCGAGGATGTACTGCACGGGGTCTATGTAGTGCTGTCCCATGTCGCCCAGTCCGCCGGCATCGTAGTCCCAATAGCCACGGAAGGTCTGATGGACACGGTGCGGATTATACGGCTTCTCCGGTGCGGGGCCGAGCCAAAGGTCATAGTCAAGCTCGGCAGGTATGGGCATAGGCTCGAGGTTCTCCTTGCCGACCCAGTAGAATTTCCAGTCGAAGCCGGTGTGCTTGCTGATGGTGACCTTCAGCGGCCATCCGAGCATACCGCTCTGCACGAGCTTCTTCAGCGGCTTGACAGTGGTGCCCAAGCCATAGAACGGGTCTTTGAAGCGGAACCATGTGTTGAGGCGGAACATGCGTCCGTACTGGCGGACAGCCTCCATGACACGGCGGCCTTCGCCGATGGTGCGCGTCATGGGCTTCTCGCACCAGATGTCTTTGCCTGCCTTGGCGGCCTCGACGGTCATGATGCCATGCCAGTGGGGCGGCGTGGCAATGTGCACAATGTCGACATCGGGGTCATAGATGAGGTCGCGGAAGTCGTGGTACGTGGCTACTGCCTCGCCCGCCAGCTTCTGTGCTGCCGAGAGATGGTTGCTGTCGACATCACAAATGGCGACAAGGCGTGTGCCGGGGTAGCTGATGTGTCCCGTACCCATGCCGCCAACGCCGATGATGCCCTTTGTCAGCTGGTCGCTTGGAGCGATGAATCCCTTGCCCAGAACCGGACGCGGGACTATGGTGAACAGTGCGGCTCCACCCAAAGCCTTCAGGAAGTTTCGTCTATTGGTTTTCATCATGATATAATGGTTTATGGTTACACGTTTTGCGTTCTATCACCGCAAAATTAACGTTATTTTCCAAAAGACTACATGATGGCCGGAAAAGAAAACGAAGTACGTTCACAGGTTCTGTGGCTGTACATCCACAGAATCTGTGGCTGTACGTCCACAGTTCTATGGCTGTACGTCCACAGAGTTGTGGCTGTACGTCCACAGATGCTATGGCTGTACGTCCATGGAACGCCTGACAATCAAGCAGATACATCGCAAGCAGGCATAATAAAAGGCAGACAACGTTATCGTCGTTGCCTGCCCTTTGGAATTGCGCACCGGTGGTGCGTCAGATTATGCCCTTGGTACGTTCAAGGAAGCGGATGATGTCCTCAATCTCCTCGCTCTTTGGTACCTGTGTCTTGATGCGGCCGACGGCATCCTCGGTGCTGATGCCTGTCTGATAGACGATGAGGTAAGAGGTCATGATGTGGCGCAGTGTCTTGTCGTCGACACGGTGGAAGTCGTTGTTCTGCAAGATGACGGAATTTACGCCGTGATATTCCGCCGGATTGCCCGACACGACGATGAACGGAGGAACATCCTTGGAGATGCGTGCACCGGACTGTATCAACGACCACTTGCCGACAATCACCGACTGCTGCAGGATGACGGCGTTGCTCAGGATTGAGCAGGTGCATAAATGGCTTCTGCCTGCCAGGATGCTCTTGAGCCCGACAACCACATAATCGTCGAGGCAGACATCATGACACAGGTGTGCACTGGCCATGATGTGGCAGTGATTGCCAATGACGGTGGCTCCACCCTCTTCGGATGAACGGGCAATGATCACATTCTCGCGAATCACATTGTCGTTGCCCATACGTACTTCGGTGGGTCCGCCTTTGTAGCGGAAGTCCTGAGGCGAAGCACCGATGACGGCTCCCTGATAAATCTTGTTGTTGCTGCCCATGCGCGTGCCGCTGAGAATCGAAGCATGCGACTTGATGACGCAGCCGTCGCCGATAACCACATCGTCGGCTATATAGGCGAATGGCTCTATGGTGACGTTGTCGCCAATCTTGGCACCCTTGTCTATGTAAGCTAATTCACTGATCATAGTATGTTGCTTTTAAGAGTTTACACATCTTGTCTCATTCGTCCGTCTCTTCCCTGCCGCCGCCAAGAGCCTGATAGAGGCTGACGACAGCACTGAGCTTGTCGTATGTGTCGGACACCTGCGAAAGCTGTGCGCCAAGGTAAGACGCCTGTGCACTGATGACCTCAAGATAGGTTGTGGATGTACCCAACTGCCACAATGCCTGTGTGTCTTCATACGCCCGCTTCGCCGACTCCACCTGTAAGGTCCTGGACTGAGCCTTCTCTGCATTCATCTGATACTGATAGAGGGCATTGTTCACGTCATTGCCGGCTGTCAGCAGAGTGGTCTGGAAGGTCAGTTTCGCCTTCTCCTCGGCGGCCTTGGCCTGACGCAGGGCTGCTACCAACCGGCCGCGATAGAACAGGGGCTGGGTTATGGAGCCTACGGCTGTCGCCAGCAGATGTCCGGGATTGGAAATCACTCCGTAGCTGTTGGTCCATCCCAACGAGCCTGTCAGCGTGACCGTCGGATAGAAAGCCGCGCGTGCGCTGTTGGTGTTGTAGTAGCATGCGGCCAACGACATCTCTGCCGCTTTCACGTCAGGACGGTTGGACAACATCTGCAAGGGTATGCCCACGGAAAAGTCGGAAGGCAGATTTTGGTCATCAAGGCTGCCCCTTTCGAGGTGCTGTGACGGTTTGTTCAGCAGCAGGCAGAACGAGTTCTCTGTCTGACGCATGCTCTCCTTGATGTCCGACAGCGAGGCCACGGTCTGTGCGTAGCTGGTGCGGCTTGACGCCACCGACGCACTGTTGGTCATGGCTGCTTCGTACATCGCTTCCATGGTCTCGACCGTCTTCTTCATCAGTCCGGCAGTCTCCTCCGTTATCTGATACTGCTTGTCGAGCATCAGCAAGGTGTAGTACATCGTGGCAACAGAGGCAATGATCTGTGTCTGCACAGCCTGACGGTAGTACCGCATCTGACGGTACGTCACCTTGGCATTGCGGTGCGAATTGAGCAGTTGTGCGAAGAGGTCTACCTGCCAGCTGGCGTTCACCGGTATGGAATAGGCCTGTGTCGCCTTCTGATGGTTGTAGCTGGTGATGGTTCCCTGCGGCGAGAACGTGAACGAAGGCAGATAGGACAGGCGGGCCGACATCAGCGAAGCCTTGGCCTGCTCCACCGACAGTGCTGCACTGCGCATATCGGCGTTGTTCTCGAGAGCCTCCTCGATGTAGGCCTGAAGCTGCGGGTCTGTGAAGACCTCGCGCCATGGAACATTGCCGAAATTGGCTGTGTCGGAGGCCAGCGTATCGTTGACTGACACGGTGTCGCGGTACAGACCGCTGACGGTCAGGTCGTCCGGCCTCTCATAGGCTTTGTAGATATGACAGCTGCTCAAGAGTGCCGTCGTAGCTACCAGACATATAATTACAAGTTTTCTCATATCTCTTTCTCGTATGTTATTCGGACCATCCATCTCCCGTCCTGCCCCTTGTGGCGACAGGACGGGAAGCGGATGCGGTCTTGTTTATTTGGTGTACTGTTCTATTTCAGGCTGCGCGTCTGAGTTGTCGACATCCGCCCACTTGATTGGCTTGACCTTCTCCTGCAGATACTCGAACGCCACGAACAACGCGGGAACGATGAAGATCTGAAGTATCATACCTATGAGCATACCGCCGATGGCTGCCGTACCGAGCGTGCGGTTACCGTGCGCACCCACACCGAAGGAGAACATCAGGGGCAACAGACCGATAATCATCGCGAATGATGTCATCAAGATAGGACGCAGACGGGCCGATGCTCCGAGGATGGCTGCCGAGGTCAGGCTCATGCCCTGCTTGCGTCGGTCAAGGGCGAACTCCACGATGAGGATGGCGTTCTTTGCCAACAGACCCATAAGCATGATGAGCGCAATCTGCATATAGATGTCGTTGGACATACTGCCCATGATGAGTTGCAAGACGGACGTGCTGCCTATGACACTCATGATGTTGACGAAGATAAAGCTACCCATAAGTCCGAACGGTATGGACAGCAACACTGCCAACGGCAGGATGTAGCTCTCGTACTGTGCACTCAGAAGCAGGTAGACGAACACGAAGCAGAGCAGGAATATCATGATTGTGGAGTTGCCGCTGTTCTGCGACTCCTCACGGGCCATACCTCCAAGCTCGTATGTGTAGCCTGCCGGCAGTTCCTGTTGTGCCACTTCGGCAATGGCCTGCAGAGCCTGACCGGACGTGTAGCCTGTACCCGGAGATACCATGACCTGCATTGACGTGTACATGTTGAAACGGTTGATGAGGTCAGGGCCATATACCTTCTTTATCGTGAAGAACTGTGATATGGGTGCCATCTCGCCGTTATTGTTGCGGACCTTCACGCTTTGCAGTGACTCGAGGTTCTTTCTCTCCATCGGGTCTGCCTGAAGCATGACACGATACATACGGCCGAAACGGTTGAAGTTCGACACATAGCTACCGCCATAATAGCCCTGCATTGCCGACAGGATTGTAGAAGGACTGATGCCGGCACGCTTGCAGGCAGCTGCATCGATGTCTATCTGATACTGCGGGAAGCTCGGACTGAACGTTGTCTGTGCTGACGTGATCTCAGGCCGTGCCGCCAACTTCTCGTCGAAATCATTTACGACGGCAAAGAAATCATCCAGCGAGCCGCCGGTCTTGTCCTGCATATTGAGCTGTATGTCGCTCGACATCTGGTAACCCTGTATCATAGGCGGCTGGAAGAACAGCACTTGCGCTTCCTTTATGATCTTCTGTGCACGCATATACAGTGTAATGAACACGACATTGGCATTCTGCATGAGTCCGCGTTCGTCAAAGTCCTTCAGCTTGATGATGAACGAACCGTAGGACGGTCCGGAACCACCGGTGAAGCTGAAACCGGAAATCATTGTGCGGGACTGGACTGCCGGCTCGGCAGCGATAAGGCTATCCACACGCAGCATGATCTCGATGGCACGTTCCTGAGATGTTCCTGCCGGCAACGTGACTGTACCCATAAGCGTACCCTGGTCTTCAGTGGGGACCATACCTGTCGGCGTTGTGTTCATAAGGACTGCCAGTGCAATGATTGAGGCAACCACGGCACCGAATGCAATCTTCTTGTGGTTTATGAAGTATGCGACCTTGCCTTCATAGGATTTCAGCGTCTTCTCATACTTCCTGTTGAACCAGCTGTGGAACCTGTCAATCCTGCTCATCTTGCTCGGGTCTTCTTCTTCCTTGCTGTGGGGCTTCAGGAAGATGGCACACAGGGCAGGGCTAAGGGTCAAGGCGTTGACAGCCGAGAAGCCGATGGCTATGGCCATTGTCAGACCGAACTGCTGATAGAACGTACCCGCAGTACCACCCATGAAGCTCACGGGGATGAACACGGACATCATGACAAGCGTGATGGAGACCAGTGCACCGCCAAGTTCCTTCATGGCATCGATAGCGGCCTTCTTCGGGTCGGTATATCCCTGGTCGAGCTTGGCGTGTACGCCCTCGACCACCACAATGGCATCATCCACCACAATGGCAATGGCGAGCACGAGTGCCGAAAGCGTCAGCAGGTTAATACTGAACCCTATGACATTCAGCAGGAAGAACGTACCTATCAACGCCACGGGAATCGCTATCAGAGGAATGATTGTGGAGCGGAAGTCCTGTAGGAAGATGTAGACCACAATGAACACGAGTATGAACGCCTCAATCAGTGTCTTGATAAGCTCATAGATGGAAGCGAAGAGGAACTCGTTGACAGTCTGTGAAATGTTGATATGAAGTCCTGACGGCAGAGAGGCCTCTGCGTTATCCAGCACTTTCTGTATGCCCTGAACGGCCTGTGTCGCATTTGAGCCCGGCAGCTGCATGGCAACGGCAGTAACGGCATTATGGCCGTCCACACGGTTGAAATAGCTATAGCTTTGGCGACCGAGTTCCACTGTGGCGACATCCTTTATGCGGAGCACCTCACCGTCATCAAGCGATTTGATGACGATGTTCTCAAATTCTTCGGCTGTCTCAAGACGGCCTCTGTATTTGATTGTGTACTGGTATGTCTGTCCGGACATCTCGCCGAACTGACCCGGAGCGGCCTCAAGGTTCTGCTCGGCAAGAGCAGCCGTGACATCACTCGGCATCAACTTATACTGGGCCATCACATCAGGATGCAGCCATATACGCATGGCGTAATCCACACCCATCACCATTGCTTCACCCACACCATAGACACGCTGTACCTCGGGAATGATGTTGATTTGCGCATAGTTCTCTATGAACTCCGTGGAATAGGTGTCAGTATCATCGTAGAGCGAGAAGATCATCAGGAACGAAGACTGTCGCTTCATGGTGGTGATACCGATCTGCGTGACCTCAGCCGGCATAAGTCCCTGTGCCATCTGCACACGGTTCTGCACGTGGATGGCTGCGAGATCGGGGTCTGTTCCCTGCTCAAAAGTAATCGTGATCTGTGCCGTTCCGCTGTTGGATGCAGTCGAGCTCATGTACATCATGTGCTCGACACCGTTGATTTGGTTCTCCAACGGCGCAATGACGGCATTCAACACCGTATTGGCATTTGCACCGGGATACGAGGTGTACACCATAATGGTAGGAGGGGCGATATTGGGATACAGGGTGATTGGCAGTGAGTACAAGCCAATGAATCCCAAAATCACGATCACTATGGAGATAACCGTCGACAGAACCGGCCTATTTATAAATCTGGCTAAATTCATGTTAAGTCGTTTTATGAGTTATTCCTTGGTTTGCTTCTTTTTACTGCATTGCAGACTGTATGTTGCCGTCCTTCTGATCCTGCAGGTTCTGTTGGTAGATGGCTTCCTTCTGTGCAGCGGTGATTGGAGTTATGACATCGCCGGTACGCAGGTTCTGAATGTTCTCAGTAACGATTTGGTCACCTTCCTTCAGTCCGCCAAGCACGATGTAGTTCTTACCGTCATCAACAGGGCTGACCTGTATCTCCGTAGACGTGACGGTGTTGTCTCCCTGCAGCACAAAGACGAACTTCTTGTCCTGAATCTCCGTCGTTGCCGACTGCGGAACGAGGAATACGTTAGTCAGGTCATTGGGGAACACAACATTGGCTGTTCCACCGCTGAGAAGCACCCTGTCGGGGTTGGGGAACAGTGCACGCAATGTCACCGAGCCTGTGGTCACATCTATGGAGCCGCTGATGGTCTCGACACGTCCCTTCAGAGGATAGATGGAACCGTCTATGAGCTGCAACTGAATCTCGGGCAGGTTCTTGATGATGTCGCCCGAACCATACTCCTTGGTCAGGTTGAGCAGGTCTCGTTCGGTCATTGAGAAATATGCGTACATGTTGCTGATGTCGCTCACGGTGGTCAGGGCCTGTGCACTCGAAGGGCTGACGAGGCTTCCAAGACGGTAAGGGATTGTACCTACCACACCGTCGCTCGGACTTGTCACGTTGGTGTACTCAAGATTGCGCTGTGCCGAGGTGAGGGCAGCACGTGCCTGAGCCAAGTTCGCCTTTGCTTGAGCCAACACATTCTCCTGCGTCTGCAGATCGAAATCGCTGGTTATTTCCTTTGCATTCAGCATCTTGCGGTTGTCGTATGTCAGCTGCTGGGTATTCACGGCTGCTTCGGCTGTGGCGACAGAAGCCTTTGCCTGGTCAACAGCTGCCTGATACTGCACCTGATCAATCGTAAACAGCACCTGTCCTTTGCGCACCGATGCGCCTTCGTCTATGTGCAGCTTGGTTATGAAACCGCTGACCATCGGGCGGATGTCAACATCCTGCTTTCCCTTGATGGTTGCAGGATAGGAATTTGTCAAGTTAGATGTGGTAACGTTCACCGTCATCACGGCACATTCAGGGGCTTTGGCTCCCGATTGCCCACTTTGCCCGCAGCTGATGAGTGCTGCACAACCGGCAAGTAAAATCAATCCTTTCTTCATTTCTTAAAAAAACTATTTAATTCTTGTTGTAGTTTCTGCATATTGCAAGTCAGGGTGCATTGTATAAATAAGGATACTCTGCACCGCTGCAAAGGTACGGAAAGAGGTGTTATGACCCTTATTTTATCGACGAACGGGCTTTTTCTTTAGACGAAAACGTTTACTTTTGTACCATGTTTATACCGGAGTTCATAAGGAAAACAGCCGACCGGCAACACAGGATATTCAGCATTCTTGCCGGCGGCATGATCTTGTATTCCTGCGCCAGTGTGGGCACTCTTGGCGGAGGCGATTATGACGAGACCCCACCTGTGTTCTTAAGCGGAAGCCCTGCACCAAATTCGCTCAACGCCAACAGCAACAGAATATCCATAGCTTTCGACGAATACATAAAGCTGGACAAACCGCAGGAGAAAATCGTGGTATCACCGCCACAGCTGCAGCAACCGGAGATAAACACACGCGGCAAACGCGTCATTGTCAATCTTGGAGACACGCTGCTGCCGAACACGACATACACCATCGACTTCTCCGATGCCATTCAGGACAACAACGAAGGCAATCCGCTGGAGAACTTTGTCTATACCTTTTCCACGGGTGATGTACTCGACTCGATGTCGGTGAGCGGTACTCTGCTGAACGCAAGCAATCTGGAACCGATAAAAGGCGCACTCGTAGGACTGCACTCCGATCTGGCAGACTCTGCCTTCCGAACCAAGCCGTTCGACCGCGTGGGACGTTCAGACAGCCGTGGGCAATTCAGCATCAAGGGCATAGCACCCGGACGCTATCGCATCTATGCTCTACAGGATGCCGACGGAGACTACAAATTCTCACAACCGGCAGAAGCCATCGCCTTCCATGACTCTATAATAGTGCCGTACAGCGAGCCTGCCATGCGGATGGATACGACATGGGTCGACAGCCTGACCATCGACTCGATAACGCCGCGCAACTACACACGTTTCATGCCCGACGACTTGTTGTTGCGCAGCTTCACCTATGGGAAGAAGAGCCAAAGGCTTGCCAAGTCGGAGCGTGCCACGAAGAAACAGTTCACGCTTTACTTCACGGCTCCTGCCGACACACTGCCCACAATAAAGGGATTGGACTTCAACGCCGACAGTGCCTTTGTCGTTGACCGGCTGACCAACCGCATTGACACGATCCGCTACTGGATAAGGGATTCGTTGGTCTATCAGGCAGACACACTGCGCATGAGCATTTCATATCTCTACACAGACTCCACGGGACAACTCTCGCCACGCACCGACACTCTTGCCTTGGCATCGAAAGAGCGCGTGAAGACAGAGGAAGAACTGAAGAAAGAGCAGGAAGAACGCGAGAAGGAGAACGAACGCCGTGCCGAACGCGGACAGCCACCGATAGTCGACGGGCCGAAATTCCTGCCGGTTGAGGTCTATGCCCCATCGTCGCTTGACATATATGATTATCTGTCTCTGACTTTTCAGGAGCCGGTTGCTTCAATAGACTCTGCGGCACTGCACCTCAAGATGCAGGTGGACACGCTGTGGCAGGACGTGCCTTTCAGCATTGAGCAGGACACTGTCGATATAAAGATGTATAACATCCTCGCCGACTGGCAGCCGGGGAGCAGCTACACTTTCGAGATGGACTCTCTCGCAGTGGCCGGGCTTTACGGGCTTTCCACCAACAAGGAGAAAAAGGAGTTCAAGACCAAGACCGTTGACAGTTACGGACAGGTGTTCTTCAACATCAGCGGTGCAGACAGCATAGCCTTCGTGGAATTGCTCGACGGCAAAGACGAGGTTGTACGCACGGTCTCCGTGACCAACGGACATGCCGATTTCTACTATCTCACCCCCGGCAAATACGGGGCACGTTTGGTCAACGACCGCAATGGCAACGGACGCTGGGATACGGGGAATTATGAAGAGGGACTACAGCCGGAAGAAGTGTATTACTATCCGCAGATGATTGAGTTCAAGGCCAATTTCGACATAACGCAGGATTGGGACATACACTCCAAACCGCTCGACAAGCAGAAACCGGATGAAATGAAAAAGCAGAAACCGGATCAGAAGAAAGAAAGAAGCAACAGGAACAATGGACAAAGGAATTAGACATAATCCACCGGTCTCGATGCGGAATATCTGTATGCGGGCAACATTCCTGCTCGTCGTTGCAGTCATGGGCTTCACGCTGCCTGTTTCTGCACAATGCGAAGTCAGGAACGGGGCCTTTGCCTCGGGTGAGAACGTAAGCTACGACCTGTACTTCGACTGGGGAATCATCTGGAAGAAGGTCGGGTATGCCCGCTTGGAGACCATGACATCGAAGTCAGAAGGCGACGGTGCACTCGACATAAAGCTGATGGCTGTCGGCAACAAGTCTGCCGACATCATCTTCCGTCTGCGCGACACGCTGATGTGTACCGTATCAAAGAACCTCGAACCGATATACTACAAGAAAGCGGCGGAAGAAGGCGACCGCTACTCGATAGACGAAGCATGGTACACATATAATAATGGTATAACCCACGTGGCACAAAAGCGCACGCGACCCGGCAAGGATGACCTGAACACCTCGCATGACGACAGCCGCTGTGTCTATGATATGCTCAGCATCATAGCCCGTGCACGCAACTACAATATGTCTGACTTCGAGAAGACACCCAAGATACAGTTCCCTCTCGCCACAGGACGCAAGGTAGAGGAAGTGACCATGAACTATCTTGGCAAGAGTGAGGTGAAAGGCAAGGACGGATGCACTTATCGTTGTCTGGGCTTCAGCATCGTCACCCGCGACGACAAAAGCAACAAGGATGAAGAGCTGCTGCGTTTCTTCATCAGCGACGACAGAAATCATCTGCCGGTGCGCATAGACTTCTCTCTGAAGATTGGAGCTGCCGTGGCATATCTCAAGTCTGCCGAAGGCACGCTCTATCCCTTCGACTCGATGGTCAAGAAATGAACGGCAAAAAAGATAACGTTTGCATCGGGCTTTTATAACGTTATCTCGGGTCATTTATAACGTTCTACTTCGAGACATTAATCGTTATGCCCCGAGACATTAATCGTAATACCCTGAGACATTAATCGTAATACCCTGAGACATTAATCGAATCGGCACGAGACATTATAGGCTCTAAACTCTATACTATAATGATGTATGTCTGCGCCACACGCCACAGGTCTGTGAGTTCCTCATGTCCTGTGGCGTGTGTACCTCTCTATTGGTGTATGGGTGTTGGATGTTGGGTACTCAACGTAAAAGCAAAACGTAAAACGTAGCTCAACACTCAAGCCCAACACCCATAGTGAGGTACACTTTATGCTCGAACTCCGTCAGGCGTCGATATTGGCGTATGTGGCGTTCTTCTCGATGAACTCGCGACGCGGCCCCACATCCTCGCCCATCAGCATTGAGAAGATATAGTCTGCATCGGTGCCGTTGGTGAGGGTGACCTGCTTCAGCATGCGGTTCTCGGGGTTCATGGTCGTGTCCCAAAGCTGCTCGGGGTTCATCTCGCCAAGACCTTTGTAGCGCTGCACGTGTATCGCACCCTCCTTGCCGCCGCCGTAGGTGTCGATGAACTTCTGACGCTGCTGGTCTGTCCAGCAGTATTCCTCGACATTGCCCTTCTTGCAGAGATAGAGCGGCGGCGTGGCTATGTAGAGGTAGCCGCGCTCGATGACCTCCGGCATGTAGCGGTAGAAGAACGTGATGACCAGCGTGTCGATGTGCGAACCGTCGACATCGGCATCGGTCATGATTATCACCTTCTTGTATCTTATCTTGTCGAGATTGGCTTTCTTGCTGTCCTCCACATCGACACCGAAGCGCACGCCGAGAGCCTGAATGATGTTGTTCACCTCGTCGCTCTCGAACGCCTTGTGCCACATGGACTTCTCCACGTTCAGAATCTTTCCGCGAAGCGGCAGGATGGCCTGGAACTTGCGGTCGCGTCCCTGCTTGGCCGAGCCGCCGGCGGAGTCGCCCTCGACGAGGAACAGCTCGCACTCATCGGGGTCTTTGCTCGAACAGTCGGCCAGCTTGCCGGGCATGCCGCCGCCGTTCATGGGCGACTTGCGCTGCACCGTCTCGCGTGCCTTGCGTGCTGCCACACGTGCCTGTGCCGCCAGAATGACCTTGTCGACAATGAGCTTGGCCTCCTTGGGGTGCTCCTCAAGGTAGTTTGTCAGAGCCTCGCCGACAGCCTGATCCACGGCTCCGGATACCTCGCTGTTGCCTAATTTGGTCTTGGTCTGTCCCTCGAACTGCGGCTCTGCAACCTTGATGGATATCACAGCCGTGAGTCCCTCGCGGAAGTCCTCGCCGTCAATCTCCACCTTTGCTTTCTCAAGCATGTTGTTATCGTCGGCATACTTCTTCAGTGTGCGCGTCAGGGCACGGCGGAAGCCTGTCAGGTGCGTACCGCCCTCTATGGTGTTGATGTTGTTGACATAGGAGTGCAGATTCTCGCTGTAGCCGGTGTTATACATTATGGCTATCTCTATCGGCAGTCCCTGCTTCTCGGTGTTGATATATATGACATCGTCGAACAGGTGCACACGCGACGAGTCCAAATAGCGGACAAACTCCTTCAGTCCCTCGTCGGAGTGGAACACGTCCTGTCGCGTGTTGCCCTCGTTGTCGCGGCGCATGTCGGTCAGCACGATGGTGATGCCGGCATTGAGGAACGCCAGTTCGCGCATGCGGTTTGCCACGTGGTCATAGTTGTAGACCGTCTCGGTGAAAATCGTGTCATCGGGCCAGAACTGCTGGCGCGTGCCGGTCTGCGTGGTCTCTCCGACGACCTTGACGGCATAGAGCGGCTTGCCGTATTCGTATTCCTGCTGATAAATCTTGCCGTTGCGGAACACCTGCGACGTCATGTGCCGCGACAGCGCGTTGACGCAGCTCACGCCGACACCGTGCAGACCGCCGGACACCTTGTATGAACCCTTGTCGAACTTGCCTCCGGCATGGAGCACGGTCATGACCACTTCGAGTGCCGACTTGTGTTCTTTCTCGTGCATGTCCACGGGGATTCCGCGTCCGTTGTCCTGCACCGTCACGGAGTTGTCTTCGTTCAGCGTGACCTCTATCTTGTCGCAATATCCCGCCAGGGCCTCGTCGATGGAGTTGTCGACCACCTCGTTTATCAGGTGGTGCAAACCGTTGAAACTGATGTCTCCGATGTACATGGCAGGACGCTTGCGCACTGCCTCCAGGCCTTCGAGGACCTGAATGTTGCTGGCCGAGTAGTTACTTTCGCCTATTATCTTCTCTTCTTCAGTCATATTCTGGATTAAAAACTGTTTTTTGCAAGCACAAAGGTACGAAAAACCGCCGACACAGGCAGCATCGGTTCACTTATTTTGGATGAGTATAACCTCATGAGCCGATGAGTATAACCTCATAAGCCGATGAGTATAATGTCTCGGGGCTGTACCTATAATATCCATATCCCGTGGTGTGGGTAGCACAAAAACAAGTCTGTTCACTTCCGTTTACTATCTGTTGACTAACC
>CAVDAU010000005.1:0-24458 GCA_963607015.1 Streptococcaceae bacterium | reverse complement strand
AGCGTGTGTACCTCTCTCCGATATATCCTTGGTGCTGAACATCGTTTCCGCCGACTTTGTCTGCGAAGCTACAAATATTCTTTGGAAACAAGCACGGCTACCTTGTTGAAATTGCACTACCTTTGCGCTGAACATATTTGACAGAGACTATATGAGAATTTGCGTTATAAGTGCCATGGAGAGCGAACACCGCCAGCTGGCAGGCCGTCTGAAAGACCGCACCAACGAGAGTGACGGCATATACAGCTATGCCATCGGCAAGGTCGGCGGCAACGAGCTTGTGCTCATGCAATGCGGCATTGCCAAGGTGAACGCCGCACTTGGGACACAGGCCGCGATAAGCCGCTACAAGCCAGACTGCATCCTGAGCACCGGTGTGGCAGGAGGCATAGACAGTTGCCTGAAGGTCGGGGATGTCGTGGCAAGCAGCAAGGTGGTGCACCACGACGTGTGGTGCGGCGACGGCAACGAGCGCGGACAGGTGCAGGGACTGCCGACGTTCTTTCCCGTCAGCGAGCCACTGCTGAAGCATGCGCTGAACCTCAACAAGACACACCATGAAGACAAGACACGCATAGTGGGAGGACTGATATGCACCGGCGAACAGTTCATCAACGACAAGCAGCACTTGGCATATATAAAGCAGACATTCCCCGACGGGATGGCGGTGGACATGGAGTCTGCAGCAATCGCACAGACATGCTATATATATGGTGTGCCGTTCCTCAGCTTCAGGATTATAAGCGACACCCCGGGAACCACAACCGACGACTTCAGCCAGTACAACGACTTCTGGAAGGAGATAGCGCAATCGTGCTTCCACACCACGTGGTCGTTCCTCTACACACTACCGGAAAGACTGTAAAAAAACAAACGAAAGGACTATGGATTCTACAAGACAAAGCAAGATAGCAAGACTTCTGCAAAAGGAGTTGAGTGACATCTTCCAGAAGCAGACACAGGGCACACACGGAGTGATTGTCAGTGTCAGTGCCGTGCGCGTAAGCTCCGACCTCAGCATAGCAAGCTCATACCTGAGCGTATTCCCGTCGGAGAAGCGCGACGACATACTCAAAAACATCAATGCCAACACACGCACCCTGCGCTATGACCTCGGCAAGCGCGTCAGGCACCAGCTGCGCATCATCCCCGAGCTGCGGTTCTTTCCCGACGACACGCTGGACTATCTTGAACACATCGACGAAATTCTGAAGAAGACGCACAAGGACAGCACACCAAACACGGAGCAAGAGTGAACCTGCCGCTGTACATAGCCAAACGCTACCTCGCATCGAAGAAAAAGCACAACGCCATAAACATCATATCGGCAGTATCGGTCTGCGGAGTGGCATTGGCAACAATGGCCATGGTGTGTACGTTGTCCGTCTTCAACGGGTTTCAGGAAATGGTGGAAGGGCTGTTCACAGCCTTTGACCCGCAGCTGAAGATCACCGCACGCCAAGGCAAAACGTTCGACCCTTCAGGCGCGGAGCTCCAAAGGGTCAAAGCCCTGCCCGAGATAGAGGTGTGGATGGAGTCGGTGGAGGAGAACGCCGTGGCACAATACAAGAGCCGGCAAACCATGGTGACGATAAAGGGCGTCGAGGACAACTTCGAGCAGCTGACAAGCATTGACAGCATACTGATAGGCAACCGGCATTTCATGCTTGAGGACGAGGTGGTCTGCTACGGCATCATGGGTATCGGCGTAGCGGAAACGCTCGGTTCGGGAATAGGGTTCGTGGACCCGCTGACGGTATATGCCCCGAAACACAATGCCACGATAAACATCGCCAACCCGTCGGCAGCATTCAGCAAGGATTATCTGTATTCGCCCGGCAACGTGTTCATTGTCAATCAGGAGAAATATGACTCGCGCTATGTCATCGTGCCGCTCAGCTTCGCGCGACGCTTGTTCCGCTACGACAAAGAAGTCACATCCATCGAGTTGCGGCTGGTATCCGATGCCGACGAAGATGCGGTGAAAGAGAAGATTGAGTCTGCACTCGGCGACCGCTACATCGTGCAGAACAGATACGAGCAACAGGCAGACGTGTTCCGCATCATGGAGATCGAGAAGCTGATTTCGTACTTCTTTCTGACGTTCATCGTCGTCATAGCCTGCTTCAACATCATCAGCACCCTGTCGATGCTGATAATGGACAAGCGCGACGACGTGAAGACCTTGCGCCACCTCGGAGCAGACGACCGCCTGATTCGCCGCATCTTCACCATAGAAGGATGGCTTGTCTCACTGACAGGAACCGCAGCGGGCATTGTGCCGGGGCTTGCCCTGTGTTGGGCGCAACAGCAGTTCGGACTGATCGGCATGGGCAGCGACTTCATCGTCAGTGCTTATCCCGTGAGCGTGCACCTCAGCGACATCCTGATTGTTGCGCTGACCGTGACAGCCGTCGGCTGTATGTCTGTGATTTACCCCGTCAGATACATCTGCGGCAAGCTCCTCTGAGTCCCGCTGCCGCATCACCCTGTAGCCACGGCTACTTCTTGCGTATTATCGACAGTCCGTCGCGAAGCGGAAGTATCACCTTCTCCACACGGTCGTCCTGCGCCACAAGATCGTTGAAGCGCATGATGCCCAATGTCTGTTGGTCTGACTTCCTGACGTGCTCCTCCGTGACATGGCTGTCCCACAGTGTGTTGTCGGCAAGGATGAAGCCGCCGGAGCGCAACACCGTGAGCGTCATCTCGTAGAAATCCACATACCGGCGTTTGTCACCGTCGATGAACGCCATGTCGAACGTCACGCCCAACTTCGGAACCACTTCCAGCGCATCGCCGATGCGGAAGTCAATCTTGTCGGCATAGCCGGAGCTGTCAATCCACGGACGGGTGAACACCTCCTGCTCGTCATTGACCTCAATGGTGTAGACCTTGCCTCCGTCCTCTAATCCCTCGGCCATGCAAATGGCGGAATAGCCGCTGTATGTGCCAATCTCAAGTATGTTCTTGGGGCGTATCATCCTGACAATCATCTTCAGGATGCGCCCTTGAAGATGACCCGACACCATGTGCGGGTACAGCAGCTGCAGGTGTGTCTGCCGGTAGAGCTTCTGTAGATGGTCGCTCTCCTTGTCAATGTGCTGCAGGATATAGTCGTCGATGTCCATCACTCGTCCTTCAGGTTCAGCAGGGCCTCTAATGCCAGACGGTAGGAGTCCAGCCCGAAGCCCAGTATCACGCCTTTGCAGGCGCACGAAATCATTGACGTGTGCCGGAATGTCTCACGCGCATGAACATTGGATATGTGTACTTCCACCACGGGCGACGTGATGGCGCGTATGCAGTCCTGCAGCGCAATGGACGTATGCGTATAGGCTCCGGCGTTGAGGATTATGCCGTCCGCACTGAAGCCGGCCTCCTGCATCTTGTCGATCATCAGTCCCTCGACGTTCGACTGGTAGTAGTCTATCTGCACGTCGGGATATTTGGCACGCAGCTCCTTCAGGTAGGCATCGAACGCCGTATGCCCGTAGATGCCCGGCTCGCGCTTGCCCAGGAGGTTTATGTTCGGCCCGTTCACTATCAGTATCCTCTTCCGCTTGGCAGATCCGGACGCTTCATTGGCAAAAACTGCACTCATAGGTTTCATCGGTATTGGTTTATCTCTCTATCTTTGTAGAGACAAAGTTAGTAAAAAATGGACGAAGCAAGAGCAACGACGCGCACAAAGATACTGAAAGAATACCGCCAGTACCTCCGGCTTGAGCGGAACCTGTCGCCCAACACCCTCGATGCCTACCGGTCCGACCTCGACAAGCTGCTCCACTATCTCGACAGTGAGGGCATAGACATCCTCGATGCCACAACCGACAATCTGCAGGGCTTCGCCGCCGGACTGCACGACATCGGCATACATCCGCGTTCGCAGTCAAGGATAATCTCCGGCATCCGCTCGTTCTTCCGCTTCCTCGTCATGGCAGACTACCGCAAGAGCGACCCCGGGGAGCTGCTCGAGAGTCCTAAGATAGGATTTCACATACCCGAAGTGCTAACGGTCGACGAGATTGACAGCATCATCTCTGCCGTGGACATGGAGAAGAGCGAGGGACAACGCAACCGTGCCATTTTGGAGACGCTCTACAGCTGCGGACTGCGTGTCTCCGAGCTGTGCGGTCTGAAAATCTCCGATCTCTACTTCGACGAGGGCTTCATCAAGGTTGAAGGCAAAGGCAGCAAGCAGCGGTTAGTGCCTATTTCCGACCGTGCCGTCCGCGAAATCAAACTGTGGCTGGAGCAGCGCATCATGGGGCGCATCAAGCCGGGCTTTGAAGACCATGTGTTCCTGGCACGCTGGGGCAACGGCATCTCGCGCATCATGGTCTTCCACATGATAAAAGAGCTGGCGGCACAGGCAGGTATCAGGAAGAGCATCAGTCCGCACACGTTCCGCCACTCCTTCGCCACACACCTGCTCGAGGGCGGAGCCAACTTGCGTGCCATACAGGCCATGTTGGGACACGAGAGCATCGCAACGACCGAAATCTATACGCACATAGACCGCACCATGTTGCGCCAGGAGATTATAGAGCACCACCCGCGCAACATCAAGTACAACAATCTACATTCTGCGCATTAAGCCCGGAATGTCAGTTAAGCCCACAAAAAAACGAGATTGTTGGACTACTAGGACTCGAACCTAGTCAAACAGAACCAAAACCTGTTGTGCTACCATTACACCATAGTCCAAGGAAAGACCCACACCACAGTCGGATGTGGCGGCAAAGATACGCTTTTCCGGCAAACAGACACATGGGAAGCAACGTTTTTTTGTCCGCAAGGCATGCGGACGGCCATTTTGAACTACCTTTACGCACTGTAACAATCAATACTATAACAAGACCAATACATTATGTTCAGACGTTCAATCGCGCTGTTGGCTTTTGCCTTGACGACAGCCGCAGCACAGGCCGTGACACCGTTGTGGCTGCGTGACGTGCAGATTTCGCCCGACGGGACACAAATCCTGTTCTGCTACATGGGCGACATTTACAAAGTGAATTCACAGGGAGGCACTGCCGTGCAGCTCACCACGCAAAGTTCCTATGAGTGCAATCCGGTGTGGTCGCCCGACGGCAAGCAGATTGCCTTCGCCAGCGACCGCAACGGCAACTTCGACATCTTCGTGATGCCGTCGACGGGAGGCTCAGCCAAGTGCCTCACCACGAACTCGGCAGCCGAGACACCGTGGACCTTCTCGCCCGATGGCAAGTATGTGCTGTTCTCGGCATCGATACAGGATCCCGCCGAGAGTGCCACCTTTCCCAGTGCAAGGCTGACGGAACTGTACAGGGTGCCTGTCGAGGGCGGCCGCACCACGCAGGTGCTTGCCACACCGGCAGAGATGGTCAGCTTCAGCCGCGACGGAAGCAAGTTCCTCTATCAGGACCAGAAGGGAATGGAAGACCAGTGGCGCAAGCACCAGATTTCGTCGGTGAGCCGCGACATCTGGCTCTATGACACCAAGACGGGCAGCCACACCAACCTGACCGACCGTGCCGGCGAAGACCGCAACCCCATCCTCTCTGCCGACGGAAAGACGGTGTACTTCCTGAGCGAGCGCGGCGACGCACGTGTGTCGAACGTCTACTCAATGCCGATCGACAATCCGCAGAGCGTCACACGCATCACCAACTACAGCCCGCATCCCGTGCGCTTCCTCTCGGTGGCAGACAACGGCACACTGTGTTATGCCTACGACGGAGAGATCTACACCCGGCAGCCTGCGGGACGTGCCGACAAGGTCAGCATCACGCTGACACGCGACGAGGAGAACCTGCCGGCAGACCTCAAGTTCACGAGTGGAGCACGCTCGGCAGCGGTATCGCCCGACGGCAAGCAGGTGGCGTTCACCGTGCGCGGCGAGGTGTTCGTCACGTCCGTGGAATACAACACGACGAAGAGAATCACCAATACGGCGGAGAGCGAGAGCGACGTCAACTTCGGTGCGGACAACCGCACGCTGGTCTACGTCAGTGAGCGCGACGGACACTGGAACATCTATCAGGCCACCATCGCCCGCGAGGAAGACCCCAACTTCCCCAACGCCACACTCATAGAGGAGAAGGCTCTCTTCCCGACAAACGACGGCATCGAACGCACGGCACCGCGCTTCTCGCCCGACGGCAAGGAACTGGCATACATCGAGGGACGGCACCGGCTGAAGGTGCTGAACATAGCATCTAAGAAGGTGCGCCAGATCACCGACGGCTCCACATGGCCCGGCACCGACGGCAGCTTCGACTACGCATGGTCGCCCGACGGCAAGTGGTTCACGCTGGAGTTCATAGGCAACGGACGCGACCCGTACAGCGACATCGGCATTGTCAGTGCGCAGGGCGGAAAGATCACGAACATCACCGGCAGCGGATACATAAACGGCAGTCCGCAGTGGGTGATGGACGGCAACGCCATACTGTTCCAGTCGAACCGCTACGGCATGCGGAGCCACGCCTCGTGGGGTTCGCAGAACGATGCGCTGATGGTGTTCGTCAACCGGGACGCTTTTGACAAATACCGCCTCAGCAAGGAGGACTACGAGCTGCGCAAGGAGCTTGAGAAGGAGCAGGAGAAGAAAGCCGCATCCGCAGACGACAAGGCGAAGGACAACGGCAAAGACAAGAAAGATGCCGACGACAGTGAGAAGGTGAAAGACATAGTCGTGGAGCTTGACGGCATCGAGGACCGCATCGTGCGCGTGACGCCAAACTCGGCAAGCATGGGAGGCATGATGATCGACAAGGACGGCGAGAGCCTCTACTACTTCGCATCGTTCGAGGACGGCATGGACCTGTGGAAGCTGGACCTGCGCAAGCATGAGACCAAGCTGCTGAACAAGATGAACACCGGATATGCCGGCCTGCAGATGGACAAGGACGGGAAGAACCTCTTCATCCTCGGCAGCGGACGCATGCAGAAGATGGATCTGAAGAGCGACAAGCTGACACCCATAACCTACAGCGCAGAGATGCGCATGGATCTGGCCGCCGAACGCGAGTATATGTTCAACCGCGTGGACCGGCAGGTGCGCCAGCGGTTGTTCGACCCGCAGATTGCCTTCGCCGACTGGGACGTGATGACCAAGGCATACCGCAAGTTCCTGCCGCACATAAGCAACAACTACGACTTCCAGGAGCTGCTGAGCGAATGGCTCGGAGAGCTGAACGTGTCGCACTCGGGCGGCCGCTATACGCCGCGTCTCGGCGGCGAGCAGACGGCCACGCTCGGTCTGTTCTATGACTGGAACTATGACGGCGATGGACTGAAAATCAGCGAGGTTATTGCCGACGGGCCGTTCGACCACAAGACATCGCGCGTCAAGGCGGGCGATATTGTTGAGAAGATCGACGGCACGAAGATAGGCGAAGACACGAACTACAGCAGCCTGCTGAACGACAAGGCCGGCCGCAAGGTGCTTGTCTCGCTCTACAGCCCGAAGAGCGGCGAACGGTGGGACGAGGTGGTTCTGCCCATCAGCCAGTCGGCACACAACAGCCTGCTCTACAAACGCTGGGTGAAACAGCGTGCCGCAGACGTGGAGAAGTGGTCCGGCGGACGCCTGGGATACGTGCATCTGCAGTCGATGAACGACGGCAGCTACCGCACCATCTACAGTGACGTGATGGGCAAGTTCAACAAGAAGGAAGGCATAGTCATTGACACGCGATGGAACGGCGGCGGACGTCTGCACGAAGACATTCAGGTGCTGTTCAGCGGCACCAAGTATCTGGAGCAGGTCATCCGTGGTGTCGTGTCATGCGATATGCCCAGCCGCCGCTGGAACAAGCCCAGCATCATGGTGCAGTGTGAAGCCAACTACAGCAACGCTCACGGCACGCCGTGGGTCTACAAGCACGAGCACATAGGCAAGTTAGTCGGTATGCCGGTACCGGGAACGATGAGCAGCGTCATGTGGGAGACCCTGCAGGACCCGACGCTGGTGTTCGGCGTGCCCGTCATCGGCTACCGCCAGGCCGACGGCACCTATCTTGAGAACACACAGTTGGAGCCGGACATCAAGGTCGCCAATTCGCCGGAGACCGTAGTCAAAGGCATGGACACACAGCTGAAGACCGCCGTCGACGAGCTGCTGAAGGAGATTGACTCCAAGAAGTAAGGCTCCTACAGATAGACCTACACGGACAAACATCAGACAGGAGGTAAATGCCAATCATAGAAGGCACTTACCTCCTATTTTCTTTTTACATTTACCGGCCTCCCCGTGCCGCCGCACGTGCCGTTCGGCATACGGCGGTTTCGTGCTTTCTCGGTTCAATCCTTCCCTATGGATTTGTCCGGCAGTCTCGTCCATGGTCACATGCCTCGTGTGAAGTTTCTGTGAATCATGACAACCATGAGCAACGACAGTCATTTTTTATCCCTACCTTTACGACGAAATCAGAGAGAGACCCGCGAACTACAAAGAAGGAGGGGAAACATGAAGTATCTGTTTATAGTACAAGGCGAGGGACGGGGACACCTGACGCAAGCCTTGTCGCTGAAGGAAATGCTGCAACGCAGCGGACACGAAGTGACAGAAATCATGGTGGGCATCAGCAACAACCGCTGCCTGCCGCAATTCTTCCGTGAGCAGACAGGCACGGACATCACGACCTTCGAGAGCGTCAACTTCCTGCCCACAGCGGAGAACCGCCGCTCGAAGCTCCTGCGCAGTGCCGTCTATAACCTCGCACGGACAGGATCTTATCTACAGACCGTCCGATACATACACGACAAGATCAACGCCTCCGATGCCGATGTGGTGGTGAACTTCTACGAGTTCCTAACGGGGCTGACCTATGCCATCTGCCGCCCCGACAAGCCGTATTTCTGCATCGGACACCAGTATGTGTTCCTTCACCGCGACTTCCGTGCGCCCGACATCAACCGGCGCAGCCTGTTCCTGCTGCGGCTCTTCACGCGGCTGACCAGCCTGAACTGCCAACGCCGCCTGGCACTGTCGTTCCGCGACATGGATCCCGACGACAGACATAACATCTCAGTGGTTCCGCCGTTGTTGCGCCGCGACATCCTCGGGCTGGAGCCTGAGTGCGGCAACTACATCCTCGGCTACATGGTCAATGCCGGTTTTGCGGCAGAGATGCGCCGCTTCCACGAAGCCAATGCCTCCGTGCCCATGCACGTGTTTTGGGACAAGAGCGGCGAGCCTGTGACGAAGCGGATTGACGACACCCTTACATTCCACCAGCTCGACGACAAGCTGTTCCTCGGCTACATGCGTTCCTGCTCGGCCTATGCCAGCACCGCCGGCTTTGAAAGCATCTGCGAAGCCATGTATCTCGGCAAGCCCATTCTCATGGTGCCTGCACACGCAGAGCAGGATTGCAATGCCGCTGACGCAGTGATGGCAGGAGCCGGCATTGCCGCAGACACGTTCGATTTCGGCAAGCTGGCAGAAGCGGCCCGCTCGTTCAAGCCCAATGCCGAGTTTCCACAATGGGCACGACGCGCCGAAGCGCGTATTGTCCCCCTCATACGTCCGCAGAGTGCACAACCGTCCGGATGGGTCGCACACTGCCTGCGCGTCATAGTGTCGCGCCTGTTGGCCACGCCGATTTAGGTGTGTCTTTGCCAACGCACGGATTTATGCGTACCTTTGCGCGTGAACAAAGAAATAACAACATAACCCTATATCATGATGAAGAGAACAAGTGTACTGATGTTTGTGCTCGCCATGGCATGCTGTGGCAACATTCTGGCACAAGAAAAGAAAGTCAGGGATCACAGCACCGACCCCGAACATTACTACCTCTATGAAAGCGATGTCCCAAGCAATCTGAAACTCCTCCCGCCGCCACCGGAGGAAAGCTCCGCACATTTCGCCTACGATACAGAACAGTATGAGTGGGGCAAGGCACAGCGCAACACGCCGCGCGGCGCACAGGCCATCAAGGATGCCGATGTCAGCGACAAGGGCGTATGCGAGTCGTTCTCGCCCGCCTTCGGCATTACCATCAGTCAGGAAACAACACCGCAGATCTACAAGCTGATAACCGGCATGCGCGAAGACCTCGGCGGCTTGGGCACTGGCGAGTCAAAAGACTTCTACAAGCGCAAACGTCCGTTCCTCTATTTCGGCGAAGACAGCAGCATCCCCGAGGTGCAGAAGTGGTATGCCAACAGCGGTTCCTATCCGTCGGGCCACACGTCCATCGGCTGGGGCACGGCACTCGTGCTTGCCGAAATCAACACCGGCAACCAGGAGGCCATACTCAAGCGCGGCTATGAGATGGGGCAGAGCCGTGTGATTGCCGGCTTCCACTATCAGAGCGATGTGGATGCCGGACGGTGGATGTGTACGGCGATAGTGGCACGTCTGCACGCCGACAAGGACTTCTGCAAGCAGCTGAAGAAGGCCAAGAAGGAGTTTGCCAAGTTGCAGAAACAAGGCAAGATCCGGAGCGTGAGCCTGTGAGGCAGCGCGGACAGGAACACCTCTGAAGCATGGACACCCCGAACGGGCAGACACAAGCCTTCGTGAGGCAGCACCGCGATGACGACCCGCTGCGGCTGGCGTTGCAGGCGGTGCGCCCTGCCGGTGTGGACATGGCGTATGCGCTGGCACAGATCGACGGCCGGCAGCGTATGCGGCGCAAGGTGCCGTCGTGGGCAGAGGCGGAAGGCATCGTCTATCCGCCACACCTGTCGATAGAACAGTGCTCATCCGAAGCCACGGCACGCTACAAAGCCTCGGTGGCATCTGCCGCCGGAGAGCATCGCCGCCTTGTCGACCTGACAGGCGGCATGGGTGTCGACTGCTACTTCATGCACTCCGCTTTTGAAGAGACGACATACGTCGAACGCCGGCAGGAACTGGCAGACATCACGGAACACAACTTCAAGGTTCTCGGTGCGGGCAACATCGGTGTCGTCTGTGCCGACGGCACCGACTGTCTCCGGAGCATGGAGCCGGTCGACTGGATATTCATGGACCCCGCACGGCGCAGCGGCAGCGGTGCCAAGACTGTGGCTCTGTCCGACTGCGAGCCCTATGTCGTGCCGCTGCTGCCGTTGCTGCTCCGGAAGGCCGGACACGTGATGCTCAAGCTGTCGCCCATGCTCGACATCAGCATGGCTCTGCGCCGGATGGAGCACGTGACGGAGGTGCATGTGGTGGCTGTGGACAACGAGTGCAAGGAGCTGCTGACGGTGATGGATCGTGATGGCGGCATGGCGGCGGAGGATGTCGCGGTTCACTGCGTCAACCTGACGCACGGCGGCACGTCGCAGACCTTCACCTTCCGCAGGACCGACGAGCAAGCCGAGTGCCGGTATGCGCACTCCGTAGCCAAGTACCTCTACGAGCCGAATGTCGCCGTGCTCAAGGCCGGTGCCTATCGCTCGGTTGCCCACAGGTACGGCCTCGAGAAGCTGCATCCGAGCAGCCACCTCTACACCTCTGACACCTTGGTCGCCGACTTCCCCGGACGGACATTCGCGGTCGAGGACTGCGGCAGCATGGGCAGGCAGGACCTGCGCCGTCTGCTCGGCGGCACGGACAAAGCCAACCTCGCAATAAGAAACTTCCCCGGTTCCGTTGCGGAACTGAGGAAGCGTCTGCGCCTCGGCGACGGAGGCGATGTCTACCTGTTTGCCACTACGATGGCAGACGGTCGTAAAGTCCTGATACGGTGCAGCAAGTGCTGACGCACCGCCCTCAGGTCACTTTCCCTTAGGGGCATTCTTCACATACTTCTCAAGCCATGCGTCCTGTTCGTAGAGCAGATGCATGACATTCTCCTTTGCCGTATAGTGATGGCTCTCGAGCGGCAGCACGACATAGCGCACGGTGGCCTTGTGGCCTTTCAGTGCCTGATAGAAGCGTTCGCTCTGTATCGGGAACGTACCGGTGTTGTTGTCCAATTCGCCGTGGACGAGCAACAACGCACCGCTCAGTTGGTCGGCATACATGAACGGACTCATGGCGTTATACACCTCCGGTGCCTCCCAGTATGTGCGTGTCTCGCTCTGGAAGCCGAAAGGTGTCAGCGTGCGGTTATAGGCTCCGCTGCGTGCTATGCCCGCCTTGAACAGCTTGGTGTGTGTCATCAGGTTGGCAGTCATGAAGCCGCCGTAGGAGTGTCCGCCCACGCCTATGCGTGCCGTGTCTCCCACTCCAAGGTCGTAGATGGCCTTCACTGCAGCCTCGGCATCCATCACGAGCTGGTCGATGTAGTTGTCGTTTGGCTCCGTGGTCTCCGTGCCCACGATGGGCATCTCCACGTTCTCCATGACGCAGTAGCCCCGCGTGACGAACATGGCAGGGAAACGGTAGGTCATTGTCGGGAACGTGTACTTGCTGCCACGCACCTGTCCGGCATCGGCTGCCGAGCGGTATTCGCGCGGATAGCCGACCATGTAGACCGGCAGGCGGCCGTCGCGATCCTTGTCATATCCTGCGGGCAGGTAGACCGTTGCCGTCAGGTCGAGGCCGTCGGCACGTTTGTACTTTATCTGCTCGTGGGTGACTCCCTCCATTGCCTTATACGGGTTCTCGAACGTCGTCAGTGCGCGTTCGGTCTTCTTCTTGAGGTCGTGCAGGTAGAAGTTGGCAGGGCGTGTGTTCGACTCGCGCGAGGTGACAAACTGCAGCTTGTCCGGGTCCTTGGTGGCGACGATATGCTCATAGTACGGTGCCGTGCAACGCCACAGTATGGTGTTCTTCTTCTTGGCGATGTCATATCGGCTGATGTACGGCATGTCGCCGTCGGGACCGGCTCCCTCGCTCTCGAGCAGCAGCTCCGAGTGCTTCTTGTTGGTGTAGACCACAGGCCGTCCGTAGGCACCGTCGGTGGTCACGATCTCGCCCGGGTTGTTGTAGTTATCGTTCATGTCCCATTCGAACACGGTGCTGAGGGCGTTGTCCGTGGCGCACGGCACGAAAGAAGCCTGCGTGATGGCATGTGTCTGTCGGCTCATGTAGGTCACGATGGCGAATTGGTCGTCACACCAGCTGATGCCGCGATAGCGTTTGGGTGTCTTGACGACGGTCTGCGGCTGTCCGCTGAAGGGAGCGTCGAGCTGGTAGACGGCATCAAGGTATTCGAGGTCCTTGCCTCTTGGGTTGCCGCCGTCGAGAGCCTGTGCCCACGTCACCGATGCGCCCTTGTCGTTGCGCCACGAGAAGTTGCGCGGGTAGGGGCTTGTGGTGTCATAGCCCATTGCCGTCACCACCACGGGGTTGTCGGCAAGCTCCTTCACCGTGTGCCCGTCGCGGTCGATGATTGTGACCTTCTCGGGGAAGCTGTAGTAGGGCACGGTGTAGGAATAGGGATGCTGCACGGCACTGAGCAGGATATACTGCTTGTCCGGCGACAGGCTTATCTGCTTGTAGACCCCTGCACTGCCAATCTCCTTCTCGCCGCCGGTGCCCACGCTGACGAGCTGCGACGTGAAGTAGTATTCAAACTGCTCCTCGTCGTTCTTGTTCTTCAGCAAGTCCTGATAGGTGCGTGCCGGAGAGCTGGTGCCGAGGTTCTGCTGTATGACGGGTGTCTGCGGCACCGGATTGATTGCCGGAGCTGCGCCACGGCCTTCGGGCACGGCGGCGAAGATGAAGTTCTCGGCGTCGAGCCAGTAGACCGATGTGTTCTGCGTGGCGTTCATGCGGCGGTCGGTGACCTTGTGTGCCACACCGTCCGTGCCGCACCGGTAGAGATATATGCCGTCATCGCCCTTGACGAGCACCACCAGACGGTCGCCTGTGGGGTTCCACTGCGCTCCCCACACGATGCACCCGTCCGGCAGTCCGGTCACCTCGGTCTGTTCCAGCGTCGTGGTGTTGACGATGGTTGCGCGGTCGTATGCCGGCGTGCGGCTGATGCTGTATGTATCGGGGTTAAACCGTGCGCCGGCGAGGCGGTATTCCGTCTTGGCCTGTTCTGCCAGCGACAGGAACGGTCGCTTGTTCAGTTGCACCATGTATGTGCACGGGTCGTTGAAGATCACTTGTGGTGTCAGCGGTGCTGCCACGATGTCCTGCAGCACTTTCGGGGGCAGCTTGTAGCCCTCCTCTTCCTGTGCGGCGGCAGAGGCTGTCACGGTCAGTGCCGCTGCCAGGAACAAACAGTTCAATGCTTTCATTCGTTTGTGTGTGTTAATTGTTAGTATTCCATTATGTTCGTCGTACTCGCTTCTGCCCGCAAAAATACTCCTTTTTGTCCGAAGAGACTGACAAACTGCACCCAAAATGCGTAAATCTGTGGACGTTCAGCCATAGCACCTGTGGACGTTCAGCCATAGCACCTGTGGACGTACAGCCACAGCATCTGTGGACGTACAGCCATAGATCCTGTGGACGTACAGCCACAACTCTGTGGATGTACAGCCACAACTCCGTGGACGTACAGCCATAGAAAATGCCGTCTCACAATGTGGCAATGGAGCGTTGCGGTTGGCTGTGACTGCGGATTGAGGCTGCTAACATTTGTTACGTATTTTGGCGGAAATGCGACTTTTATGTCAGTAAACGTGAATTTTTGGAAACTTTTGTATGCAGTTTTAAATCATGTTAATAACTTTGCGCCATATTTAGCACTGAGTATGGAACAGTGCGGGGAAATACAACGGACAAAGTATAAGCGTATTTTCCTCATCAAGACGAACTGTATTATATAATAAGGTAAATAGAATTGACGTTATGAGGAAGAGCATTTTGCTATTCGCAGCCTGCGCAGGGCTGACACTCGCCCAGGCGCACGCACAGACAGCCATTTCAGATGAGCTGGCCTACAAAATCAAGAACGAGGCTTTTGCCAATTCGGACATCGACAAACTGTCGCAGTACATGACCGACCTGCTGGGTTCGCGCCTTGCGGCATCGCAGCAGAAACTGCGTGCCGAGCAGCTCGTGGTGAAGAAACTCGGCGAGTACGGCCTCACGAACCCGCACGCCGAATTTGCAGTCAAGTTCGACCGTGGCGGTTGGGACAGCGAGAAGAACTACGTCGCCATGACCGCACCTTACTATTGCAGCTACGCTGCCAACCCGAAGGCATGGACAGGCAGCACCAACGGCTTGGTGAAGGGCGAAGTCGTCTACATCGACCAACTGCAGAGCGAGGACGACGTGGAGAAATATCACGGCAAGCTGGCAGGCAAGATTGTGCTGATGCCCGTCACAACCACATACACCATGTCGTTTGAACCCCTGGCTCACCGCTACACAGACGAGGAGCTGGCAGAGCTGGAGACCGACCCGCGCCCCGGACGCCACAGCTACCGCCGTCAGGCAGCAGGACCGCAGCCCAGCCGCGAACAGCTGATGCGCCAGCGTCAGTTGCAGACCAAGCTGACGCAGATGTTGCAGGACGAGGGCGTGCTTGCCATCATCAACACACGCGGCACGTTCAACGTGACCAGCGGCGGCGGATCGCAGTACAAGGTAGGAGCCAAGGAGCCGGTGCCGGAGGTTGTGCTCCCGCTTGAAGACGGCGGCCGCATGGCACGCCTCATACAGGCAGGCGAGAAAGTGGAGATGGAGCTTGAGCTGAAGAGCAAGTTCACAGACAACCAGAAGATAAACAACGTGATTGCCGAGATACCCGGCACAGACCCCAAGCTGAAGGACGAGATTGTCCTGATCGGCGCACATCTCGACTCTTGGCACAGTGGCACGGGCGGTGCCGACAATGCGTCGGGCTGCATCACCATGATTGAGGCCATGCGCATACTGAAAGCCATCGGTGCACAGCCGAAGCGCACCATTCGCATCGCCCTCTGGGGTGGCGAGGAACTCGGTCTGTGGGGCTCGCGCGGATACAAGAACATCTACCTCTACGACGACAGCACACACAAGACAAAGCCGGGATACGAAAAGTTCACGATTTATCTGAACATGGACAACGGCTCGGGACGCTTCCGTGGCATCTACCTCGAGCAGAACGACGGGGCACGTCCGTTCTTCGAGGCGTGGAAGGCTCCCGTGGAGTCGCTCGGCTTCAAGACTCTGTCGCCGCGACAGACAGGATCTACCGACCACGTGACGTTCGACCGCATCGGCCTGCCCTCATATCAGTTCATACAGGACGAGTTGGAGTATGACCGCACATACCACACGAACATGGACACATGGGAACGCCTGTCGCTCGACGACCTGAGGATTGATGCCGCAATCGTGGCAACGATGGCACTCAGTGCAGCAAACGACACCGGCCGCATTCCGGTGAAGCCCGGCTATCCCGAGGCAGCAGCTCAGAGCGCGAGGCCGTATTGACGGCAACCGGTTCAGAGGAACCGGCACGGGGAATTTCGACAGAAAGTAAGAAGCAGGAACTAAACAAAGTTTCAGGAGATAGTTTTTAATAGTATTAACCAAAATTTAAGGACGTGACTTATGAAGAGTAAACTAATTGCATTAGCCACATTACTTCTGATGAGCGTATGTGCCTTTGCGCAAAACATCACCGTGCAAGGCAATGTTACGTCAGACGAGGACGGCCTGCCCATTATCGGCGCGTCTGTCCTGGTTGTGGGAACCACGACGGGTACCATAACCGACATCGATGGTAACTTCACCATCCAGAATGTGCCGCAAGGCGCAGACCTCACAATCTCGTACGTAGGTATGCAGCAGCAGACCGTGAAGGCCCAGCCGCAGCTCTCCATCGTACTGAAGTCGGACTCGGAGATGCTGGGCGAGGTCGTCGTGACCGCCATGGGCATCCAGCGTCAGGCAAAGGCCATCGGCTATTCCACCGCGAAGGTCGACGCTGACGAGCTGACAGCCGCCAAGGGCACGGATGCCACAGCGGCACTCAGCGGCAAGGTATCAGGATTGGAAATCAACGTCACCTCGTCGGCACTCGACCAGGAGACGCGCATACAGCTGCGCGGCGCACGCTCGTTCAAGGGCGACAACTCCGCACTGCTCGTGCTCGACGGCGTGCAGACGCCTATGAACTTCCTGCAGACGCTCAACCCCAACGACATCGACAACGTGTCTGTGCTCAAGGGTGCATCGGCAGCCGCGCTCTACGGATCTGAGGCCGCCAACGGCGTAATCATCGTGACCACAAAATCCGGTTCAAAAGGCAAACCACAAATCACATACGGATTTACGGTCACAACACATCAGGTGTCCTACCTGCCCAAGACGCAGCACCGCTTCGGCTCCGGCCACCGCAACTCGTCTACAGGCAACTGGGACTACACAAGCAGCTCATACATGTCGTATGAGAACCAGCAGTTCGGTCCGGAGTTCGACAACCTGCCCGCCGAGTCGGGCCACCCGCTCGAAGGACTTGACGGCGAAATCCGCACAATCAACTACGGCTATGCCGGCGACGACTATCTGTCGAGCTACTACCGTTCGGGTCTTGACCTACAGCATGACGTGAGCTACTCCGCCAGCGACGACCGTGGCTCCATGTACCTCTCATACCAGCGTCTGGATCAGCAGTCCATCACACGCGGTGACGAGTCGGCACGCCAGACACTGCGCTTCAACGCCAGCCGCAACTACAACCGCCTGACCGTGTCGGGAAGAGCCACATACACCCACAGCACCTATGACATGAGTACCTACAGCTCAAACGGTATCTACTCACTGATGCAGATTCCGGCAAACTACCGTGTCGGCGACTACACCGACTGGCGTCAGGGCGACACCGGTTCGGGCGTATCTCCCAACGAGTACTTCTCTGACTACTCGGAGAACCCGTTCTTCCTGCTCGACACCCATCGCCGCGAGACGCGCCTTGACCGTTTGGCAGGTACAATTCAGGCAGATTTGGATGCAACCAACTGGCTGAAGTTCACAGCACGTGCGGGTTTGAACCTGAACGTCAACAACACCAACCTGCGTACCGAGGCATTCAACTTCAGCGAGTATGCCAAGCAGCACGAAAAGTACAACGCTTCGTCCGATCAGGTGTCTACCTTCACCACGGCATCGAGCATCTCGTCGAACTTCAACCTCGACCTCATGGCCATGGCCAACCATAAGTTCGGCGACGATTTCGAGCTGAAAGGCATGGTGGGCTACTCGTTGCAGGACAAGTACTATGAGTACAAGCGTGTGGGAGCTTCGCAGCTTGCCATCCCGAACCTCTATAACCTCGCCAACAAGTTGGGCGACCTCACCGGTTCAAACAAGTGGACTCGCAGCCGCAAGACAGGTATCTACGCTTCTGTAGACCTGAGCTACCGCAACTGGGCGTTCCTGCAGCTCACCGGCCGTAACGACTGGACATCACTGCTGGCAAAGGGCAACCGCTCGTTCTTCTACCCCTCTGCCAATGCGTCGGTGGTACTGACCGATGCCATGCCGTCACTCAAGAGCGACGTCTTCAACCACTGGAAGATGCGTGCATCATGGGCACGTGTAGGTACGGTGAACTTGGAGCCTTACAGCTTGCAGACACTTGCCACCGTGAGCGGTGCGTTCCCCTACGGTACGACCACCGGCTACGCGCTGAGCACGACAATCTATACCGATGACCTGAAGCCCGAGTTCACGTCAGAGTATGAAGTCGGCACGGAGTTCGGCTTCTTCAACAACCGCATCACTCTCGAGGCTGCCGCTTATATCCAGCGCACGACCGACCAGACGGTGCCGGTATCGGTGCCGACCTCCACAGGCTATGCTTCGCGCTACATCAACGCCGGCACAATGGAGGGCAAGGGCGTCGAGCTTGACTTGCACATCAACCCGATTGTACGTTGGGGCGACTTCAGCTTCAACCTCGGCTTCAACGCGACGTTCGTCAAGACGAAAGTCATCGAACTTGCCGACGGTCTTGACGAGTTGGCCATCGACAACGACATCAACGGTACATACTACGGTATCTGGGCAATCAAGGGCGAGTCGTTCCCCGTCATCAAGGCACAGGACTGGAAGCGTGACGACCAGGGCCGTGTCATCGTGAATGCCACGACAGGTATGCCTGAAGCCGGCGACATGGTGGTCATGGGCACTACAGAACCTACCGTGCGCTTGGGTATCACACCGACATTCCGCTACAAGGACTGGACACTGACTGCCACCATCGACTATCGCGGCGGACACAAGTTCCTCAGCACACTCGAAGGCTCCAACGACTTCACCGGTGCTTCATGGATAAGTGCAACCTCCGGTCGTCAGCGCATCGTGTTCCCGCACTCCTCTGTATGGGATGACGCTACACAGAGCTATGTCGACAATGAGAACATCACCATCATGTACGGTGACGATGGCTTCTGGAACGGTCTGTACCGTCAGAGCTACGCCAACTTGGTCTACAGCGCAGCAACATGGCGTCTGCGTGAGGTATCTCTGAACTACGAGTTCCCGAAGAAGCTCATTAACAAGATCGGCTTCATACAGGGCATCTCCGCAAGCCTCGTAGGCCGCAACCTGCTCATGTTCCGTCCTAAGACCAATATCTTCGGCGATCCTGAGTTCTCAAGCAATGGCGGAAACTCCAACATCACGAGCACTTCCTACAACAGGAACGCAAACGGTACGCAGGGCAACCTTGCTTCAGGCTACCGCAGCTATGGTTTCAACGTTATCGTCACATTCTAACGTCAAGGAGAGGATTTAAAGTATGAAAAAGAACATATTATATATTGCAGCATTAAGCGGTACACTCGCACTCGGCAGCTGCTCCGACTGGATTGATGTCAATGACGACCCGAACAACGCAACAGTCAACACCATAACTGCCGACCTGTTGCTGACCAGTGTTGAGAACGACATTGCCGGCGAACGTGCCGGACGTGTCAACACCAGTGCCACCGGAGGTTCAAACTACTACGGATGGTTCAACTGGTCACAACAACTGACCAAGTCGGGCGACTACTCCGGCTCATACGTGTATCTCTCGGGCATGGTGTCGAACTCCACGTTCAACAGCTACTGGGCAAACCGCTACGAGCGCATAGCCAACATCAAGGCCATCAAGGAGAAGGCGCAGGAAGAAGGAAACAACGCACTGCTCGGCATCGCACAGGTGCTTGAGGTCATTGAGTTCCGCGAGCTTGTCGACATCTACGGTAACGTGCCTTACACCGAGGCTGCCCTTGCAGCCGAGAACCTGTTTCCGGCATACGACGATGCGGAGACCATCTACAAGGCTCTGTGTGCCGAGATCGTTGAGGCAGAGAGCAATCTGCAGGACGGCTCGCTGACAGCATACGGCAATGCCGACATCTACTTCGGCGGCGACAAGGATGCGTGGGTGAAGTATGCCAACTCCATCGAGCTGAGCCTGCTCATGCGTATCTCGAACGTCAGCCTCTTCAACGAGGTCAACGGCGCAACGCGTCTCAAGGCTCTCGAGGGCAACTGCCTCACCGAGAATGCCACGTCGAACCCCGGTTACTATGTCGGTGAGAACAAGATGTCGCCGCAGAACTACCTGTGGGGACACACCTATCTGTGGAACGGCAACTACACCAGTGGCCGCACCAGCCGCCGCTCTACCGGCCGCAGCCAGTATGACCCGACGGCAGAGATGGTCAAGTTCCTCCGCGATACGGAGAACCCTCTGTTGCGTGTCTATGCAGACCCGCGTGAGAGTCTGAGAGACAGCCCGTATGCGTCATACTCACAGTACGACCTCGGCGACGAGTGGTATGTCGGCATTCCTTACGGCGTGCAGTCGCCCGCAAGCCGTGCCTACGTCTCACTGATCGGTGTCGGCGTGGTAGGTACAGGTAGCTGGAACTTCAGCGAGGATGCATCCAAGGATGTGATAATCTATCCCAAGCACATTGTTGACTTCTACTTCGCCGAAGCTGCCCTGCGCGGACTCATCGACGGTGGTGACGCCAAGGCAAAGCAGTACTACGAGGCAGGTATCACCAGCCTGATGGAGACCTACGAGACCGCACTCAAGGCCGACATCCCCTACAGCGGAGCGAAAGATCCCATCAGTGGCACAGCCGCCGAGGCAGCCGCAGACTACTACGGACAGACCTCGGGCACGTACTCGGATCTCGTCAACTGGGATCTGATGACCACAGACGATGAGAAGCTGGAGGCCATAAGTGTGCAGAAGTGGCTCGGGTTCTTCCTCCTCGATCCTCTGGAGTCGTGGAGCGAGATACGCCGCACCGACATGCCTACATGGCTGCACGTATCCCACCAGTGGAACTTGTCTGACATGAAGCTGCCGGCCCGCGCACTGTACCCGCAGACGGAGATGGCTCTGAATCCGGACAACTTCGCTGCCAACGAGAAGACGAGCATCGTCAACGACCTCCTCTTCTGGGATACGGCCAACCCCGTGCGCGAGAAGGCAGGTGAGAACGTGAACTCTAAATTCCTGAACGGTTACGAAAAATAAGCAAGAAGTTATTATGAAGAAGTTTATATCACTGTTAGTAATGGCTCTCGGAATAGTATCCCTGAGCTCATGCCTGAAGGACGAATACCTTTACGACATCGACGACCAGAAGCCGGTCATTGAATTCGAGATTGCCAGCGGCAACCGCACGACACTGACCGTCAGCGACGAGAGCACAAGCCAAGACTTCTGGGTGAACTACAGCATCAGCTACGCTCAGGACATAACCGAGGACATCACGGTGACTGTCGGCATCGACGAGTCGCTGCTCAGCGACGGCGAGACGCTGCTGCCTGCCGGCTGCTACACCATGTCCACAGAGTCATACGCCAAGACTGCCGACGGCCTGTCACTGCCGATGGATCTTGTCATCCCTGCCTACAGCAAGCAGGATCTGACCGTCCGCACAAGCTGGAACAACCGCCGCAACGCCCAGGGCACACTGCACGTCAATGCAGCAGCCGTTGAGGCGGGCAAATACTACCTGCCGCTCCGCATCACAGCCGTCAGCCCGCAGGTTGCGCCAATCAGCGGCAACTTCGGCCATGAGATTATCTGCGTGGAAATCGAGTGACACACATTCTTGTCCGCACAGCGGACGAGGCTCAATCAAGAAGAAGGGGACGCACCGGTCACGGTGTGTCCCCTTCTTCTTGATTGCTATGCTCGTTCAGTCGTTCGCTATGGCAAGCGTGAGCACGCTGAAGCGGATGCCCTGTGCCGGTGCGAGGGCATCGGCACAGGCTGTTATGGTGGCACTGGTCGTGATGATGTCGTCGACAATCAGCACGTGCTTGCCCGCAAAGCGGTCGATGTCCGTGGCTCTGAACACACCCTTCATGGAGACCATGCGGCCGATATACGACTTGTGTGTCTGCGACTCCGCCGGCTGCGGCCTGACGACGGCATCGGCTTCCACGGGAATGCCCGTCACCTCAGACACGCCGAGAGCGAGCAGGAGAGCCTGGTTGTAGCCGCGCTGCTTCTGCCTGTCGTGGTGCATGGGCACGGGCACTATGCAGTCTATGCCGTCGAAGAAGTCGGAGCTGTGCATGATTTCCCTTGCCATCATGCGCCCCATGCCCGTAGCTATGTCCTTGCGGCCCTTGTACTTCATCTTCTTCACCAGCAGAGCCACGTCACCGCCCTTGGCATAGCGTATGTAGGCGGCGGCTTTGTCGATGTCGAACTTGCCCCAGAACATCTTCTCCATGCGGTTCTCCGGCCAACGGTGGAAGTGCGTGCGCGGCATCGCGGCGTTGCACTTGCCGCATATCACGTCCTCCGGCGGGCAGATAATGTTGCCGCAGATGGCGCAATAGCGCGGAAAGATGAGCCGGAAGAGGGGGCGCAGCCAGCTGTCTGTCAGTCCGTTCACGTCTGTTGCTTTGGTGTTTGTGCCTGATGAAACAAAAAGAGGCACGGCGTGAACCGTGCCTCTTGGTGAAATGTGTCTATCTTGATTGAGTTGTTCTTTTTACTTTACAAAAGAAGCCTTTGTCAAGAAGTCGGCAGAAGCCTGTACGCGGTCATACTGCTTGCCGCTGTTGGTGTCCTCGATCTCGATGAAGAAGTGCTTCAAGCCGTTTGCATAGTAAGCATCGAAGATGTTCTTGAAGTTCATCATGCCCGAGTCGCCCAGGATGACACGATCCTTGATGTGGAGCAGCTGGATGCGGTCTGCATGCTTGTTGATCCACTCAACAGGATCTTCCTGACCCATGACTGTCCAGTAGACATCAAGCTCGAATGCCACGTTTGCAGCGTCGGTGTTGTCCATGAAGAGCTGCAGGATGTGTGTACCCTCTACGCGGTGCAGCACTGTGCCGAGCATGTCCTGCTCGCCCTTCTCCTGAACCTTCACAAACTCCATGTTGTGGTTGTGGTAGCCGAACTTCAGACCACCGGCCTTGACAACCTCGCCGCTCTTGTTCAGCAGGTCGGCGAAGCTCTTCACGGGGCCTTCGCTTGTCAGACCGAACATAGGCATCATCGGCTGTACAAGGTATTCGCAACCCAACTTGGCGTGGTCTTCCGTAATCTTCTTCCAGCCCTCGACAATCGGAGCCTTCAGGTTCTCGTCCCAACCGCCGGACTTGCCGGAACGGTCCTCACGGCCTGCTGCGCCGCTGAAGAGCTGGGGAGGATTGACGTGTGAACTGATGATGGACAAACCGTTGTCGTCGCACATCTTCTTGAACTCTGCGGGGTCGATGCCGCCAATCTGGCCTGTGGCAGGGTCATATCCGGCAAGCTCAAGCTCGTCGATACCCATGTCCTTTATCTTCTTCAGGTTTGCATTGACATCGCCGGCATAGAGTTCCGGACCGAGTGTGTAGATCTGCAAACCAAGTGTCTTGTGTGCAGGAGCTTCCTCCTGTCCGTCGGCTGCTGCAGCACCGTTGTTGTTGCAAGCTGCCAGAGCGCCCAATGTGAGCAAAGATGCGCCCTTTAAGAAATCTCTTCTATTAACCATAATATAAAACATTAAGTGTATTCTGCGGTAAAATTATGACATTATATCCATATAGTGTCACATTCGCCGGAACTTTTTGTGTTTTCCGTCGTGTTGGCCTTACTTCACGAAGTCTCTGCCGAGCAGATACTTTGCACTTTCTTCGGCACGCTGAACCTGCTTGCCGCTGTTGATGTCCTCTATCTCCACGAACCAGTGCTTGTGTCCGTTGGCATAGAAGGCGTTGAAGATGTTCTCGAAATTCATTGCACCGGATGCTCCGATGACGATGAAGTCCTTGATGTGCAACAGCTGTATGCGGTCCTTGTATGTCTTTATCCACTCCACAGGGTCTTGCTGGCCCATGACGGTCCAGTAGCAGTCAAGCTCGAACAGCACGTTCTGCGGGTCGGTGTTGTCGATGAACACCTTCTCGATGGTCTCCGGCGTAGCTCCGTTGTTCTGACCGGGGCGCATGCGCTGGCTGAACGGAATCACCTCCGTGCCGCCCGGGATGACCTTGTTGAACTCGTTGCTGTGGTTGTGATAGCCGAACTTGATGCCGTTCTGACGGAGCAGTTCACCCACGGCGTTGAACACCTCGGCAACGTTCTGCGCATCCTCCTTGCTGTTGATGGTGGGGAGACTGGGCTGCACGATGTATTCGCAGCCGAACATCTTGTGGTCGTCGA
>CAVDAU010000004.1:0-25316 GCA_963607015.1 Streptococcaceae bacterium | reverse complement strand
AAGCCCGTTCCTGTTCAGAAACCTTCATTTCTGAGCAGGAACGTTCAGTAATTCCGTGTTTGCCCGAGAAGGCACCCTATGGATGCCCATTCTAAGGGTCTAAGGATGGGCATTCATAGCACCTAAGAACGGGCATTCATTCACCCTAAGAATGGGCATCCATAGAACCCAACGATGGGCATCCATAGACAGCCATGACGGGTGTCGGGGTGTTGGATGATGGGTATTTTAGAAGTAGTGCTGTGTGGTTGTGGTGCGTGCTCCTGTTACAGGCCGGCAAGCTCGATCACCTTCTCAACGGCTTGGCTCAGTCCGTCGGCTTTCTTGCCTCCGGCAGTGGCGTAGTGTGGCTGTCCGCCTCCGCCGCCTTGTATCAGCTTTCCTGCTTCGCGTACCAGCTGACCGGCGTTGAGGCCACGTTCCTTCACAAGGTTCTCGCTCATCATGACGCTTATCAGCGGCCTGTCGTTGTCAGCAGTGCCGATGACGCAGAACAGGTCTGTTGGAACGGCTTCGCGGATCTTGAACACGAGGTTCTTGGCCTGGTCGGGTGTCATCGGCAGTATGCCCTTGACGAGTGTCACGCCGTTCCTCTTCTCGGCGTTGCCCACCAGCTTGTCCCTCAGTCTGCCGACTGCTTCTGCCTGGAAGTGCTCGATTTCCTTCTTCATCTCGTCGTGCTCGTCGATGTACTTCTTGAGCACACCTGTCAGGTCAGGGGCATTGTTGAACAGCGCACGTATGCCTCTCAGCGTGTCTTCCATCATGTAGATGGCCTCTTCGAGCTTGCTGCCCGTGATGGCTTCGATGCGGCGCACTCCGGCGGCGACGCTGCTCTCGCTGACTATCTTGAACATGCCTATGGCTCCCGTGGAGCTTACGTGTATGCCGCCGCACAGCTCCATGCTGTCTCCAAACTGAACGACGCGCACCCTGTCGCCGTACTTCTCGCCGAAGAGAGCCAGCGCACCGAGCTTCCGCGCTTCGTCTATCGGCATGTCGCGGTATTCCTGTAGCGGAATGTTCAGGCGTATCTTCTCGTTGACTATCCGCTCGACTGTGCGTATCTCTTCGTCGGTCACCTTTTGGAAGTGCGAGAAGTCGAAGCGCAGCACGTCGGGTGACACGTATGAGCCTTTCTGCTCCACATGTGTGCCGAGCACCTGACGCAGGGCTGCGTCGAGCAGGTGCGTCGCCGAGTGATTGGCGGCACAGGCACTGCGCTTTGCCGTGTCTACGCACGCCATGAAGTCTGCCTCCGGATGTTCGGGCATCTTGTCGGTGATGTGTACGCTGATGCCGTTCTCGCGCTTGGTATCGGTGATGTCGACCGTGTCGTGTTCACTGACCAGCACGCCGCTATCGCCTACCTGTCCGCCCATCTCGCCATAGAACGGCGTGCAGTCGAGCACAATCTGATAGTAGCTGCTCTTCTTCTGCGTCACCTTGCGGTAGCGCAGTATGTGACATTCGTGCTCGCTGTAGTCGTAGCCCACAAACTGCGGCTCGCCTTCGCGCAGGGTAATCCAGTCGCCCGTCTCTACGGCTGCGGCATTGCGTGCACGCTGCTTCTGCTTCTGCATCTCCTCGTCGAACTGCTGCTGATCCACAGACAGACCGTTCTCACGGCATATCAGTTCGGTGAGGTCGAGCGGGAAGCCGTAGGTGTCGAACAGCGTGAACGCCTGCACGCCGTCAAGCTCTGTCTTGCCGGCAGCCTTCACATCGGCCATGGCCTTGCTGAGCAGGCTGATACCCTTGTCGAGCGTGCGCAGGAAAGAGTCCTCCTCCTCCTTCATGACCTTGACGATGAGTTCGCGCTGTGCTTCAAGTTCGGGATATGCCCGACCCATCTCGCGTATGAGTACAGGCACGAGCTTGTAGATGAACGCTTCCTTCTGTCCGAGGAACGTATAGGCGTAGCGCGTTGCGCGGCGCAGGATGCGGCGGATGACGTAGCCTGCCTTGGCATTGCTCGGCAGCTGTCCGTCGGCGATGGAGAAGGCTATGGCCCGCAGATGGTCGGCAACGACACGCATTGCCACGTCGGTCTGCTCGTCCTTGCCGTATTCCAGTCCTGAAAGACGGCATATCTCTCTGATTATCGGCTGGAAAATGTCCGTGTCGTAGTTGGAGTGCTTGCCCTGCAATGCGCGTACCAGACGCTCGAAGCCCATGCCTGTGTCGATGACACGTGCCGGCAGTGGCTCGAGGGAATGGTCGGCCTTGCGGTTGTACTGCATGAAGACGAGGTTCCATATCTCAATGACCTGCGGGTGATCCTTGTTCACCAGCTCGCAGCCGGGTGTCTGTGCTTTCTCCTCCGGCGTGCGTGAGTCGAGGTGGATCTCCGAGCACGGGCCGCAGGGACCTGTGTCACCCATCTCCCAGAAGTTGTCGTGCTTGTTGCCGTTGATGATGTGGTCGGCAGGCAGGAACTGTGCCCAATAGCCGGCTGCCTCGTCGTCGCGCTCCAGACCTTCGTCGGCAGCACCCTCGAACACCGTGGCATAGAGGTCTGCGGGATTGAGCTTGAGCACTTCCGTCAGGTATTCCCATGCCCAGCCTATGACCTCTTTCTTGAAGTAGTCTCCAAAGGACCAGTTGCCAAGCATCTCGAACATGGTGTGGTGGTATGTGTCGTGTCCGACTTCTTCAAGGTCGTTGTGCTTGCCGCTGACGCGGAGGCACTTCTGCGAGTCCGTGACGCGTCTCCACTCGGCAGGGCGGTTGCCGAGGATGATGTCCTTGAACTGGTTCATTCCGGCATTGGTGAACATCAGTGTCGGGTCGTCTTTGATTACCATTGGAGCGGAGGGCACTTTGTGGTGTCCTTTACTCTCGAAGAAACCTGTAAAGGAATCCCTTATCTCATTTGCGGTCAACATAGTATCTCTTTTCTTATAAAAACTGCGCAAAGATAGCGGTTCTTTTTATTACTTTTGTCCGAGCCGATGTAAAAATGCGGCTCTACGGCCGTCCACGGATGAGGTGTGCGGATGTGGATACGGGGAAGACGGAAGCGATGGAAGAGAAGCAGAAATTGAAGCTATACTATTCTATAGGTGAGGTGGCAGACATGTTCGACCTGAACGAGTCGACACTGCGCTTTTGGGAGAAGGAATTTCCTAAGCTGAATCCTGACAGGGGTGCCAGGGGCGTCAGACGCTATACCCAAGGCGACATCGAACAGATACGCCTGATACACCACCTGGTGAAGGTGCAGGGACTGACCATTCAGGGAGCGCGCGACCGTCTGAGGGTGAACCGCACCAATGTGTCGCGCGATGCGGAGATACTGCAACGTCTCACGGACGTGCGCCGACAGCTTGCCGACATGCGCGACGCACTCGACTCGTTCACATACGACCAAATAAACCGCTTGGCAGACAAGCTGGCAGACGAGGACATGAGGCAAGGCGGCAGTGCCGATGCGGAGTGAACGGCTTTGCGGATGCAGTCTCACGGCGGTTCCACCGTCATTCGCGTCCTGCCTCCTGTATGTCGTTTATCTTCTTCAGATTGTTTATTATGGCGTTCACGTCGTCCACATCGTGGACATACAGCTCTATATGTCCTTCGAACACGCCTTGGTCGGTCTCGATGGTCAGCTTCTTGATGTTCACGTTCAGCTGTCGCGATATGACCTGTGTCACGTCGTTGATCAGACCGATGCGGTCTATGCCCTTGAGACTGATGTTGACCAGGAACGTCAGCTGCTTCTTTGTGTCCCACTGCGTCGCAAGTATCCTGTTGCCGTAGCTGCTCTTCAGCTTCACTGCCACGGGACACTGCCGCTTGTGTATGATGATGTTGTTGCGCTCGTCGATGTATCCTAACACGTCGTCGCCGGGGATGGGGTTGCAGCAGTCTGCAATCTTGTATTTCGTCTGTATGGCATCTTCGGTCAGCTTCAGCACCTGCTTGGTGTTGATCTTCTTCTGCGGCTCTGCGCTCTGCACGTCTTGTGTGGCGGTGTCGACGGTCTCCTTGCCCTTGTTGTTGCCGAACGGCAGGCGCAGGAAGCGTCGCCAGCCGGTGTTCCTCCTGCCGCGCATCTCGTTCAGGTCTGCCTCGCCCAATATTATCTTGCCTGCCCCGATGTCGGCAAGCAGGTCGTTCTTCGTCTTCTCGTTGTGGAACTTCCGGAGCCTTTCCAGCACCATGTCGTCGACATACATGCCCTCGTTCTTCAGGAACTCGTTGAGCTTGTCAAGTCCGGCCTGCTGGCTCTTCTTCGCCTCCTTGCGCAGAATGGATGCTATCTTGCTGCGAGCCTTGGCTGTGTTGACTATGGCCTCCCACTCGGGATGCACATACTGTGATTTCGATGTCAGTATCTCCACCTGATCGCCGCTGTTCAACTTGTGGCTCAGCGGCACTAACTTGTGGTTCACCTTGGCTCCGATGCAGTGCACGCCAATCTCGGTGTGCAGCGAGAAGGCGAAGTCAAGGGCGGTGGAGTTCTGCGGCAACGTCTTTATCTCGCCTTTCGGCGTGAAGACGAAGATTTCCTGCGCATAGAGGTTCAGCTTGATGGTGTCGAGGAAGTCCATCGCGTCCGGCTGCGGGTCATCGAGAATCTCGCGTATCGTCGTCAGCCACTTGTCCAGCTCGCTCTCGTCCTCTCCGCCGTCGCCTTCCTTGTATTTCCAGTGCGCAGCGAACCCCTGTTCAGCAATGTCGTCCATCCGCTTGCTGCGTATCTGCACCTCGATCCACTGTCCCTCGTTCGACATCAGCGTGACGTGCAGTGCCTGATAGCCGTTCGCCTTCGGGTGGCTCACCCAATCGCGTATGCGGTCAGGGTGGGGCTTGTATATCTTGGATATGCTGACGTAGATGTCGAAGCAGTTGTTCAGCTCCTCCTCCTTGTTCGTCGGCTCGAACACGATGCGCACTGCCAGCAGGTCATAGATTTCTTCGAAAGGCACGTGCTTGGTCTGCATCTTGTTCCAGATCGAATAGGGAGTCTTCACCCGAGCCGTGATGCTGTACTTCAGTCCCATCTTGTCCAGCGCGTCCCTTATCGGTGCGGTGAAGTCGGCAAACACCTTGTCGCGTTCTGCGGCCGTGCGTTGCAGCTTGTCTTCTATCTCTTGATATTCTTCCGGATGTTCGTACTTGAAGCTCAGGTTCTCCAGCTCGGTCTTTATCTTGTTCAGTCCCAGACGGTATGCCAACGGAGCATAGAGATACAGCGTCTCGCCGGCAATCTTGTACTGCTTGTTGGCAGGCTGTGATGCCAACGTGCGCATGTTGTGCAGACGGTCGGCAATCTTTATCAGAATCACGCGCACGTCGTCGCTCATGGTCAGCAGCAGCTTCTTGAAGTTCTCTGCCTGTGCCGAGGCGTGTTCGCCGAAGATTCCGCCCGCTATCTTCGTCAGCCCGTCGACAATCTGGGCTATCTTCGGGCCGAAGATGTTTTCTATGTCCTCTACCGTGTAGTCGGTATCCTCCACAACATCGTGCAACAGTGCCGAGCATATTGAAGTCGATCCAAGTCCAATCTCGTCGCACACGATCATTGCCACCGCCAACGGGTGCATGATGTACGGCTCGCCCGACAGACGGCGTATGCCCTTGTGTGCCTGATAAGCGAAGTTGAAAGCTTTGGTTATAATCTCCACGCGCTTGCGGTGTTTGGTCGCAAGATAGTGGTCTATCAATTCATGGAACGTGTCCTGAATCATCTTCTCTTCGGCTCGCTCTTTCTCGCTGAGATTGTCTTCCATCGCCACTTGTTACACCTTATTATATATGTAGTACTTTATACCGAGACCTGTCGTTATTTGACGCGCAGCTTCTTGCCTGCGGTGATGCTCGAACCGCTTATCCCGTTCAGGCTGCGCAGACGGCTGACGGTCGTGCCGTAGCGTTGTGCTATCGTTGACAGCGTTTCGCCGCGACGTATGGTGTGATATGTCGCACCCGATGAGCTGCCCGACGATGACGACGAACCGGCGTTGCTCTGCCGACTGCGGCTGCTGCGTGTGCTCTGTTCCGGAACAGCCACCACACGGCGGTTCCTGAAGTATTCCGTCGCCTTGTATGCAGCCACCGAATCCTGGCGTTCAAGGAAGATGCCCACGAGATCCTGCGGCAGGCGCAACGTCTGCGGGCCGGTGTCTCCGGGTATGATGTCGCGTTTGTATTGGGGGTTGAGGCTGCGCAACTCCTCGTAGTCCACGTTGCATACCTCGGCAATCTGCCGCAGATGGATGTTCCTGTTCACCACCACCGTGTCTGTGGCACTTGGGATCTCCATGTCCATTGGGCAGATGTTGTGTTTGCAGTAGTAGGTCATGACGTAGTTGGCCGCTATGAACGAGGGGACGTAGCCGCGTGTCTCCCGTGGCAGGTAGTTGTAGATAGCCCAGTAGTCGGTCTTGCCTCCCGAACGGCTGATGGCTTTGTTGATATTGCCCGGGCCGCAGTTGTATGCCGCTATCACCAATGTCCAGTCGTGATAGATGTCGTACATGTCCTTCAGGTAGCGTGCCGCTGCCCATGAGGACTTGATCGGGTCTTGGCGGTCGTCGACCAGACTGTTGTTCTCAAGCCCGTACAGTTTGCCTGTCGCCGGCATGAACTGCCACAATCCCTTGGCTCCGGCACGCGATGATGCCCGTGGGTTCAATGCCGACTCTATGATTGGCAGATACCGCAGCTCCAGCGGCAGATTATAGGCGTTGAGGGCTTCCTCGAAGATTGGTATGTAGAAGTTGCACAGACTGAGCATCAGCGACACACTGCTGCGCCGGCGCACGGTGTACTGGTCTATGAACTCACGCACTATCTCATTGTAGGGCATCTCTATGACGGTGGGCATGCGGCTCAGCCGGTCTATGTAGATGGAGTCGCTGAACAGCGGGTTGTCGTTGGAGGTGCTGCACTCCTCGTTTGTGCTGATGAAAGTCTTCACCTTCCATTCTGCCAGCAGGCTGTCTATGGGGTACGTCATGCTTGGCGGCAGTTCTATGCTCTCTGTGCGGGCAACGCCGAGGCTGTCGCGCACGGTCACGCTGACGCTCTCTTCCCGTTGCTCTTGTGCCGTCGCACCGGCTGTGCCAAGCGTCAGTGCCGCAAGGCAGAGCAGCATCCGGAATATATGTCTTCTTGTTCTCGTCATTACAGTTGGTGTACTCTATACATTATATATATGTGTGTGTCAGAATCTGAAGCTACACTGCATTCCCACCGACTTGTCGCGGAGTCCCATGCCTTGGTTGCCTGTACCCATCACCGCAGGCTCTATGTGCATGCTCAGGTCGGGCGTGATGTCGAAGTTTGACAGCTCGGCATCCACATAGGCATCGACCACCGACAACAGATACACTCCTATGAAGGCAAATATACTCATATCGCGATAACGGCGGTACAAATCCTTCCTCTTTTTCAGCACCTCGGTGATTTGGCTCTCCGACGTGCGTTTCAGATAGTTCGCGGGCAGCAGGTCGGTGATGTTCTTCGAACTCCAGTTGTCGTTCACCGCATCCTTGTAGGCCGCCGAGTAGTCCTTATACATGCGGTTGTTCCATGTCAGGGCGTAGGTGCATCCTGCAAATCCGCCATAGAATATTGGCAGCTTCCAGTACTTGCGGTTATATATCTGTCCGCCGCCGGGGACCACCAATGCCAGCCATGTGGCCTTGGTCGGGCTGGGGACGAACCGCTTCTGCTCTACGGCCTGCGGCACCTTGTCCTGCGGAATGGCGTTCGCGTCTATCCTCGCTGCCGAGTCCATCGCTGCCATCTCCTGCCTGTTGGCACGTTCGATGCTGTCTATGGTCAGGCTGTCCGGTGAGAGCATCGTTTGTGTGCTGTCTGCTGCTATCACTCCGGCGCGGCGCATCGCTGCGTGCGGCGTTTGTGCCAATGCCCTTGACGGCATCCATCCTGCGAGCCACACCAACAGTGCCAGTGCCGAAATCCTGATGTATGTGTGTCGCAGCAGCGTCATCTGTCCTTCAGCGAGTCGAATATCGTCATTATGCGTTCCAGCTCCTCCTCGTTGCTGAAGGGGATGCTTATCTTGCCCCGTCCCTTGTCCGAACACGTCAGTTGCACCTTCGTCTTGAAGAATGTCGCCAACTGCTTCTTCAGCGTGTCATATTCCTCGGGCAGGCGGTTGCGCCGCGACTCGATCTTGTGGTTGCCGCTCTTCACAGCCTCGCCGTCCTGCAAGGCTTTCACCATCTCCTCGACGCGGCGCACGGAGTAGCCGTGCTGTATTATTTCGCGGTAGAGCTTCACCTGCAACTTCGCGTCGTTCAGCGTCACTAATGTGCGGGCGTGCCCCATGTCGATCTGCTTGTTCTGCAACCCCATCTGTATCTCTGCCGGCAGCTTCAGCAGTCGCAGGTAGTTGGCGATGGTGGCACGTTTCTTCCCTACGCGCTCGCTCAGTCTCTCCTGTGTCAGGTCATACTGATCCAGCAGGTGCTGGTAGGCCAATGCTATTTCAACCGAGTTCAGGTCTTCGCGCTGGATGTTCTCTATCAGAGCCATCTCCATCACGTTTTCGTCGTCGGCGGTGCGTATGTAGGCAGGGATGGTTGTCAGTCCTGCCATCTGTGTGGCGCGGAAGCGGCGTTCGCCGGCGATGATCTGGTATTCGCCGTTCTTCTCTTCGCGCAGTGTTATGGGTTGTATTATGCCGATCTCACGGATGGAGTCGGCAAGCTCCTGCAGCGACTCGGGGTTGAACTCGCGTCGCGGCTGGTTGGGGTTGACGTGTATCTTGTTCAGCTCGATCTCGCTTATCGACGATGAGCCTTCGGTCTCAATGCTGTCTACGCTCAGCAGGGCGTCGAGGCCGCGCCCCAGGGCACTTCTTTTCTGTTTCATTCTTCTTCCTTTCTTCTTTGCGGAACCGGCAGTCGTCCGGCACAGCCGCGTGGCTTCTCAGGCCTTTGCCGCAGGAGCCGCCTTCGCCTTGTTGCGCTCCACCAACTCCTGAGCCAGCAACAGATAGTTCTTCGCTCCGTTGGAGTCGGCATCGTAGAGGATGGCAGGCAGTCCGTAGCTCGGTGCTTCGCTGAGCTTCACGTTGCGCTGTATGACGGTCTTGAACACAAGCTCCTGAAAGTGTCTCTTCACTTCGTCGTAGATTTGGTTGGCCTGTCTGAGGCGCGAGTCATACATCGTCAGCAGGAAGCCTTCTATCTCAAGGCTCGGGTTCAGGCGGGTCTTGATTATCTTTATGGTGTTCAGCAGCTTGCTGATTCCCTCAAGGGCGAAGTATTCCGCCTGCACCGGAATGATGACCGAGTCTGCTGCCGTCAGTGCGTTCACCGTGATGAGGCCCAGCGACGGCGAACAGTCCACCAATATGTAGTCGAACCTGTCCTTTACCGGAGCCAGTACGCCTTTCATTATCTTCTCGCGGTTCTTGAGCTTCAGCATCTCAATCTCCGCACCCACCAGATTTATGTGCGATGGTATGACTTTCAGCGTGTCAATCTCTGTATCTTGTACGGCCTCGTTGATGTCGGCTTGGTCTATTAGACATTCATAGATTGTGCATGCGGCTTTCTTTATGTCAATGCCCAATCCCGATGAGGCGTTGGCCTGCGGGTCGGCATCGACCACAAGGACGCTCTTCTCCAGCGTGGCGAGCGATGCCGCAAGGTTGATGCACGTCGTCGTCTTTCCCACGCCGCCCTTTTGGTTTGCCAATGCAATGATCTTTCCCATAATGGTTCTTTGTCAAGTGTCTTTTTTGTATGAGCCAATGCCCATAATACGCACAAAGGTACGGCTTCTGCCGAAAAGAAACAAACAGCCCGTCCGTTAAAGATTGAAAAGCGGCGGCAGGAAGGTGTCGCACCGACGGCCGTCCGTCATGCTGCGCAGCACTGACAATCGGGTGCCTTCGAATCCGCGTTTCTATGGACGTACAGCCACAGGATCTATGGCTGTACGTCCACAGGATCTATGGCTGTACGTCCACAGATTTGTGGCTGTACGTCCACAGACTTGTGGCTGTACGTCCACAGACGGGCGGTTCTGCGCCCCCGTCCACAAAACTGCCTCACTCTGATTCCTGTCTTCGGGCTACTCTGCCTTTATGGTCTTGCCGTCCTCGTCCAAGAGGAATAAAGTCAGCTCGCCTCTCGGGAAGCAGGTGCGGGAGACGGCAAGGCAGCGTGCCGCCAGCAGTCTGAAGAACTTCTCTGCATCTGCGGGCGTGAATGATGTCCATAGCTCACGTGCCAGCGTCATCCGCTCTATCGCTTCTCCTGCTGAAGCAGAACACTCCGCCTCCAGTGCCAACCCTTTCAGGAAATCCTTGTTCATGACGACCTTCTTGCTGTGAGTGTCGAGAAAGCCCTCGGCAAGTTTGACGGCCTTGCCAATCATTATGCCTAAAGACACCTGCCTTATGTCCAGCTCTGTCGCTATCTTCAGTGTCTCTCCGATGAAGTTGCCGTAGTGCACAAAGGCTTGTGCCGGAAGTTCGGGGTACAACGACCGCAGGAACCGTTCGCTTTTGGCTCCGGAGTTGATGACCAACCGCTGTGCGCCGACCGCCTTGCAGACTTCTATCTCCTTGCGGATGGCACAGACGAAGGCCTCGGACGAGAACGGACGGACGATGCCGGAAGTGCCAATGATGGAGATGCCGTCTATGATGCCCAATTTGGGGTTGAACGTCCTCTTTGCCAATTCACGGCCACCGGGGACGGAGATTGTCACGTCAAGACCTCCGGAGTAGAGTGCCGACAGCTCCCTGCGCATCATCTGCCGGGGCACGAGGTTAATGGCAGGACCGCCTATCTCCAAGCCTAAACCCGGCAGTGTTACTTTGCCCACTCCTTCGCCTTGCAGGAAACGGATGCCGGAAGAGGAACCGAAGCGGACGGTCGCAACAATGCGCTGTCCGTCGGTAACGTCGGGATCGTCGCCTGCATCCTTGATGACAGTTGCCGTGGCATGGTCTTCTCCCTTGGCCACTTCGGCAACAGGAAGCTCCAAGGTCTCGCCATCAGGAAAAGTTACAGGTACGCTTCGTATGCCCTCTTCTCCCAACAGCGTCAGCAATGCAGCCTTGCCGGCTGCCGTGGCACAGGCTCCTGTGGTGTAGCCGCTTCGCAAGGGGAAGAAGTCCGGAACATATTTCTCAATCAGCTTGCGCAGACCGTGTTCTCCCGTTACGGTCATGAACCGGTCGGGCAATGGGGGGCGTTTGACGGCATAGACGGCAATGCCGTGCCGGCGGGCAGCCTCCACCTTCTGTGGGAAACCGCCGCTCTCTCCGCTCTCCTTGGTCAGGATGGCCTGTGGGGAAAGACGCTCCAGCAGAGCATCTTCATCCTCCCTGTCATAATAGACCAAATGACGCTCGTCGAAGCCCTGCTGTCGTGCCAATGCCAGGGATTCGTCCCTTGCCAGTATGCGGAACCAACAGGTATGTCCCTGCCAGTAATCGCGTAGCCTGCCGATGGTCTGCACACCGGTCAGTGCCAACAGGCTCTCGATGCCATTGTCCTGTAGCCGGCGGACAGCATCGGCGTAGTCATCGCACCAGACTATATCTTCCGAATGCGCAGGATAGCGGCGTTCGACGCGGACGACAGGAATCTTCAAGACTCCGGATGCCTCGGCAACGGCGGCGTGCAGGCCGACGGCAAAAGGGTGGGCTGCATCCACCAGCAGACGGATGTCATGCTGACGGCAGAAGTCTGTCATGGCTTCGGCATCCAGACCACCCGTCAGATGCGTGCCGTTGCGGCAAACAATCTGTTGCAGGTCGCCCCTGGTGGAGTAGTAGTAAGGAGATCCTGCCTCATCGGCAACTTTAACCGCCAATCGTCCCTCCGTCGTCCCGCCAAGTATCAATATCATGGTCTGAAAAGATGCTTGAAGTCGTGGGCATAGAGACGTGACAGGCCTTGACGGTTGTCTATGGCATCGCCGACTACCAACAAGGTCGTCAGCGTCAGGTTGTTCTCACGGACAATCCGTGCGAGGTCCTTCAATGCTCCACGGTAGATGCGCTCTTCCTTCCACGTCAGCTTGTAGCAGGCCGCAACGGGAGTCTCGGGAGGATATGCCTGCAAAAGTTCTGCCTGCACCTGTTCCACCACTCCCGCACTCAGGTATATGCACATGGTGCTCTGCGACTGTGCCAGCTTGTGGAGCTGCTCTTTCTCCGGCATGGGGGTACGTCCTTCGCCTCTTGTCAGAATGATGGTCTGCACCTTCTCGGGAATGGTGAACTGGGAACGCAGAGCGGCGGCGGCGGCTTGGAAGGAGGAGATGCCCGGCGTGATGTGATAGCTCATCTTGTACCGGTCGAAGAACGCCATCTGTTCCTGAATGGCTCCATAGATGCAGGGGTCGCCGGTATGCAGACGAACCACCAGCAGTCCACGGTCGTAGAAGTCTTTCATCAGTGCGAACTGCTCCTCCAGATCAAGAGTGGCAGAGCTGCGGACGGTTGCCCCTGCCTTTGCATAATAGGTCAGCTCGACGGGAACCAGACTGCCGGCATACAGTATGAGGTCTGCCTTCCGGAGGAAACGCTTGCCACGGACGGAAATCAGTTCGGGATCTCCCGGACCGGCACCGACAATCTCGATGTGTCCTCTACGCGGTGCTTCGCTGTCCATGCACAAGGCGAAGGTGAAGTGATTGTTTTCTGTCAACACACCTTTCTGCTTCTCTATCAGCAGCTCTCCTTCACGGCTGCTCCTCAAGGCGGCAGCCTCTGCCACACCATACAAGCCCGTCACCTCAAAAGCCTTTGGGGAAGGATTGGGCACTTCGATGTCTTTCAGCTCTTCAGACTTATAGATGTGCTTTTGCATGTAAGGGTATTTGTCGCACAATGCCTGCAACAGAGGCTCGTCCTTTTTCAGTTCGATGGTGCCGACAGATGCCAGTGCCCGTGTGCTCAGCCCTCTTCTCTCCATCTCCTGCCCGATATGCTCGGGGATGCCTTCGGGATTGCACTGCTTCCGGCAACCGATGCCCAAATGGAGTACCGGAGGGTAGAAGACAATCATAGGAACTCCGTGTTGCTCACTATGCAGGTAAGGAGTGACGGCAATAATCAGTTCCACCTCCGACAGCGGAATGTCCCCGTAGTGCCGGAACACGCGGACGTGTTCGGGCAGGGTGCTCTCCAAATACTCGGTACCCTTGTCTTTAACCTCCAACAGCAAGGCTGTCGGACGTTTCTGTACGAAGAGGAAGATGCATCTGTTCATTTGTGTCGGTGTGACGGCAGTCTGCCAGCCATATCGTGAAGCCAATGTGTCCAAAGCCCAAAGCTCCTCGTTGTCGCTCTGCGTCGTGACAACCGCTTCGCCGCCCACGATGCTTGCCACCCGACGGCTCAACTCGTTCGCTCCGCCGATGTGGCCGGACAGGACGGGAATGACGTACCGTCCCGTGCTGTCCACACAGATGACCGCAGGATCTTTGTATTTGTTCCGGATGCAGGAGGCTATGCTCCGGACACAGATGCCCATTGCCCCGATGAAGATGATGCTGTCGAACTCGGAGAAGTGTTCTGCGAGAAAACGGCTGTATGATGCAATGGCTGTGCAGCCGTCGCAGGTGTTCTTGGTGTAGATGGCGGCATCGCCAAGCTCCCGCTTGAGAAGTTCTGCCAGAGGCAGGCTTTGTTCGGAGACTAATATGATTGCTTTCATTCGGCTTTCATTATGTCAATAGGGTTAAACGAATCAATAGCGACATGGACGTGTCCTGTTAGGTTGCGGTGGATGTCCCGGACACTCTCAAGGAACAGATTTTTGCTGCTCTCGCTGACGGCATTAAAGACGATGACCCCATGCGGAAGCAGCACTTGGCTGACCTTCTGCATGATTTCCTTCAGTCTGCCTCCATGTCCGCCGATGAACACGGCATCAGGTGCGGGAAGTGCGGAGACATCTGTCAGGAGGAAGTCTCCGATGCAGGCGGTTATCCCCGGAGTGCCGAACTTGCGGGTATTCCTGTCCATCAGCTCCCGCCCTTCTTCCCGTTGTTCAAAGGCGGTTATCTGAAGATGCGGAAACTGTAGCTTGGCCTCGATGGATACCGAACCCGTGCAGAACCCTATGTCCCAAAAGGATTGCTTGTCGGGCAACCCCAGCATGCTTAACGTCAGCAGCCGTATGGGAGCCTTGGTTATCATGTTCACCCTGCCGTTCAACAGATGAAATCTCGCTTCCGGTATTCCGAATGGGTGTGTGCGCTTTCGTTCCTGCTCCAATATGATGCAGTTCGGGAGAAGGAAATCCGTCCCCACGGCTTCCGGTAAAGAAAGAGTGCGCACCCGCTCATTCTCTCGGTTGCCCAACAGTTCTCCGACGGTCATGCGGTAGTTGTCATATCCGTACTCCAACATCCGCTTGGCAATGAGTGAAGGCGTCTTGTGGCGGTCTGTCAGGATTCCTATCAGCTTTTCTCCACTGATGAGGCCGGCGTCCAATCCGTCCCACGGGCGACCGGTCAATGATATGGTTCTCATGTCATGATAGGGCAGCAACATGCGGTGTGCCAACAGTTGCAGGGAGTTGAACGCAGGATATATGGTTATCTCCGCATCGGGCAGCCGCTTCCGTATCGTGTTGGCAAAGCCGAAGAACAGAGGGTCGCCGGATGCAAAGACCACAATCTCAGGAATACGCTCATATCGGGAGAACACATCATCCAATGGCACGGTAATGTCAATCCAACGCGCATCCGCCGGAAGCAAACCTGATACTATTTCATGATGACGGACACCGCCGGAGAAGACTTTGCCGCCGGCAATCACCTCGCGCACTTCGGGTGTGGGGCAGTAGGCTTGCTCGTCCGACAGCCCGATGACATAAAAATGCTGCTTACACATCTCTGCCGGGCTTTAGTTGTTCCGCATCATTGAAACAGAGAATGCTGTTGACCAAGGTCGCCGCCAGATTGCTCCCTCCCTTTCTTCCCTCCACTATGATTTTGGGTATTCGGGTGAACGGCTTCACCATGTGCTTGCTCTCACAGACATGGACGAAGCCCACGGGAGCGGCAATGATGCCTGCCGGAGTGGCTTTGCCCTTGCGTATCAGGTCGCACAGCTCCATCAGTGCCGTCGGTGCATTGCCGAAGACAAAGAGTGCATCGGGATGTTCTGCCACAGCCAAACGGATGCCGGCCTGTGTGCGTGTGATGTTGTTCCTCTCTGCCATATCGGAGACTCTCTCGTCGGACAGATAGCACTCGACCGAAACGCCCAATCGCCGGAGTGCCCCTTTGCGGATGCCTGATGCTGCCATCGTCACGTCTGTAACGATGGTTCTTATCTTCCCGCTTTCAAAGGCACGGAACAAGGTCTCCACTGCACCGTCGTCCACATGCAGGATATTCTCCATGTCGAAATCGGCAGTCGTATGAATGGCATGGAGCAAAGCCCATTTCTTCCCGAGAGGGATGTCGGGATGCTTCAACTCCTTTTCAATAGTGCGGAAACTGTTTATCATGATTTCCTGTCCGATATTCTTCGCCTCGCCATCAGGCTTCTCCCGGTAGTAGCCTCGTGGCGTGATGAACCTGTCGTCACACACATAGGATTGTGAATTGCCTATCAGGACTACGGTGAACATATCCACGTCTTCAGGATCGAACCTTCCCAATGTGGTGATGCGGACGCTCTCTTCTTCACGCCCGGCCTGACGGACATAGCCCACAGGCGTCTCCGGACTGCGTTCCTGCAAGAAAATCTCCTTCAACCGGTATAACTGCCAATAGCGTCCTTCGCTCTTGGGGTTATAGATGGCTGTGATGAAATCGGCGGAAGCGGCTGCAAGGATGCGCTTCTCTATCTTCTCCCACGGAGTCATAAGGTCGGACAGGGAGATGATGCAGAAGTCATGTCCGATGGGTGCACCCAACAGGGATGCCGCTTTCTGGAAAGCACTGATGCCCGGCAACACCACAATCTCAACCGGGCTTTGACGTTCCTTCTTCATCTCATAGACCAAGGGAGCCATGCCGTAGATGCCGGAGTCGCCCGAGCTGATGATGCAGACATCATGCCCTTGCTCTGCTTGCTCGAAGGCTTGTCTGGCACGGTCTTTCTCGCGCTTCATGCCTGTGTCAATGCAAACGGCATCCGGACGCAAATAGGGCTGAATGAACCGGAAATAATACTTATAGCCAATAATTACATCGCTGTTCTGTATTGCCCTGATGACAGCAGGCGTGATGTCTCCCGCATCACCAGGGCCAATACCGGCGACAGTCAATCGTGGATTGCTCATAAGATTTGATAAAAAGTTGCACTATACACGAATCCTGACCCCGGGAACGCGATATTACTCAATAGGCTTGGCAGGTTTCCTGACTTCGCTTCGAGAGAAATGCCTTCCCGTTTTCTTTAACAACAGTGGCAAGATGTGTTTTCTCCCTTTTAATGAAGCACACAGTAGCGGGCACTGTTCCGGATTTCAACCGGATTCCCTTTTCATGCAAGCGTCGGACGACGGCCTGCATCACCAAGCCCAATACAAAATTAGGGGATTATTTCTTAGTTTTGCAGACAAAGCAGAAAAGTTTTATGAAACGCATCTATACACGTACCGGAGACAAGGGGTTTACACGTATTCATGGCGGTGGGCGTGTCCCCAAAGATGACATACGCATCGAAGCCAACGGCTGCATTGACGAGTTGAACACTGTGATAGGTATCATACGCTCCATGTTGCCGCAGGAACATGAATGGCAGTCTTTCTTTTTTACCATCCAGAAGAGTCTGATGACTGTCATGAGTCATGTGGCAACTCCCTCCGGTTTGCGTGCACAGAATCCCAATGTCCTGCCTCCCGACATGGTGGAAGTCTGTGAGGAGATGATGGACAGACTGACAGCCGAGATGGAGGACAATGATTATTTCATCCTTCCCGGAGGAACACCCGTATCTGCCAGGCTGCAGTTAGCCCGTGCCGTGACGCGTCGTGCGGAACGCCGCCTATGGACACTGAACCGAGAGGATGAGGTGCCGGAACTGATACTTTGCTTCATGAATCGCCTTTCGGATTTGTTCTTCGTCATGGCGCGTTATGAGATGTGGCGGCAGGATCGGTCGGAAGAAAAATGGCAGTCTTTCTCCTACAAGCGGAAACGATGAGTGTTAAAGGCCTTTAATTTTAAGTGAGTTTATTAAACCGAATGTGTTTCCCTGCCATCAAACGACACGAAACACAGAAATACCGAACACACTAAAAACGAAGAGGCAAATGAGAAAGTATCTGCAATGTATCGCGGTGGCCATGATGATGGCGGTTGCTGCGAACGCACAGACAAGAGACATCACACTGCATGGCACGGTAGTGGAGAAGGAAACCAAGGAACCCATCTTGCAGGCCACGGTACAGCTGCTGTCGCTGCCCGACAGCACATACGCCTCGGGCGTGGCGACGCTCAGCGACGGAACATTCAGCCTGCCGAAGGTAGCTGCCGGCAACTATGTCCTCAAGGTATCATATATAGGATACAGAAACTACTACCACAACATCACCTTGACGGCAGCGGAGAAGAACGTCAATGCCGGTACAGTGTCCATAGAGCCGGATGCCATCGCCCTGAAAGAAGCGATTATCACAGCCGAGGCTCCGCAGGTGCAGGTCGTGGAAGATACTCTCGTCTTCAACTCGTCGGCCTATCGCATTCCCGAAGGGGCAATGCTCGAGGAATTAGTGAAGAAACTGCCCGGAGCGGAGCTTGACGATGACGGCAACATAAAGATAAACGGCAAGGAGGTGAAGAAGATTATGGTGAATGGTGAGGAGTTCTTCGGCGGCGACATAAAGACCGGACTGAAGAACTTGCCGGTAACGATGGTCGAAAACCTGAAGACATATGACAAGAAATCAGACCTTGCACGGGTGACGGGCATAGAGGATGGCGAGGAAGAGACTGTGCTTGACCTCACCGTGAAGAAGAATATGAACCAAGGCTGGTTTGGCAATGCCGATTTGGCTGCGGGAACGGAAGACCGCTACTCGGGACGTGTCATGCTGAACCGTTTCAAGGGGAAGTCGCAGATGTCGCTAATCGGCTCGGCAAACAACACCAATGACCAGGGCTTCTCCGGTGGAGGCTTCGGCGGCCCGATGTTCCGCCGCAACAACGGACTTACGGCAACAAAGACCATCGGTCTGAGTTTCGCCACCAAGACCGACAAGCTGGAGATTGGCGGCAGCGCACGCTATAACTATCGCGGCAATGACGTCATAAGCAGCGGCAATGTGGAGAACTTCCTGACGAGCGGAAATTCGTACAGCAACTCGAACTCGATGGCAAAGAACAAGAACCACAGTTTCAATGCCGACATGCGTCTGGAGTGGAAGCCCGACACACTGACCAACATAATATTCCGTCCGAATATTTCGTACACAAGGACAAACAATCTCTCGACATCGGCATCGGGCACGTTCAGCGCAGACCCGTATGAGGTTGTGGACAACCCGAACGATTATCTCGACATGGATATGGATGATGATGCCGACCCGCTGCTGTCAATGAGGAAGAACTTGGCATCTACGGGGACGCAGACGAAGTCGAACTCCCTGTCGGCAAACGGAACCTTGCAGCTCAACCGTCGTCTGAACCAAATGGGACGGAACATAACGTTCCGAGGACAGTTCAGGTATGGCGATAACGACAATGACCAGTTCACTGAGTCGCTGACGCGCTACTATCTGTTGCAGAGTGCTTTTGGCGGTGATTCAACACTCATAAGAAATCAGTACATAACCACGCCGACGAAGTCGCACAGCCTTTCCGGACAGCTGACATACAGCGAGCCGATAGCCAAGGCCACATATTTGCAGTTCAGCTATCAGCTGACCTACGGGTACAACGAGAGCGACAAGCGCACCTATGACCTGCAGAGCTTCCCGTGGCAGCTGCGCGACCCACTGCCGCAGGGCTATGAGACTGCTGTCGTGGACAGCCTTGGCAAGTATGCGGAATACAAGTACTACAACCATGACGCTACGGTGTCACTGCGCATCGTGCGTGAGAAATACCAGCTCAGTGCAGGACTGTCCCTGCAGCCGCAACACACCATCCTGTCGTATAAGAAAGGTGACTACATGATTGACACCACACGCAATGTGCTGAACTTCGCGCCGAACGTGGATCTGCGGTTTAAGTTCTCGAAGATCAGCCAACTGCGCTTCACATACCGTGGACGCAGCTCGATGCCGAGCATGGAGAATATGTTGCCAATCGTGGATAACTCGAACCCGATGAACATCCGTGTGGGTAATCCCGGCTTGAAGCCGGCGTTCACGCACTCCATGAATATGTTCTTCAATACCTACAACGCCGACCGCCAGCAGAGCATCATGGCCAGCGCGTTCTTCAATGCCACGCAGAACAGCATCAGCAACAGCCGTGTCTACAACGAGCTGACGGGCGGATGGACCACAACACCCAAGAACATCAACGGCAACTGGAACTTCAACGGTATGTTCGGTTTCAATACGGCATTCAAGGACAAGCGTTTCACCGTCAACACGATGTCACAGTTCGGCTATCAGAACAATGTGGCTTACCTCACCGACACACAGACGAGAGTGGAACAGAAGAACACCACGACCGGCATGACGCTCGGCGAGCGCGTCAACGGTGCTTTCCGTAACAACTGGATTGAGCTTGGACTTAACGGCTCCATAAACTACAGCATCGAGAAAGACAAACTGACGAAGTCGAACAATCAGGAGCCGTACACCTTCTCCTACGGTGCAAACACGACGATAACGCTGCCGTGGAGCATGAGCATCTCGACGAACGTCACCAACCAGGCACGCCGAGGCTATACGGACAACAGCATGAACCGTGACGAGCTGATATGGAACGCGCAAATATCGCAGCCGTTCTTCAAGGGAGCAGCCACACTGAGCTTCGAGATGTACGACATTCTGAAGAAGCAGAGCAACATAACGCGTTCGCTGACAGCCGACGGGCGTTCGGCATACCGCTATAATGGTGTCAACAGCTACTGCATGCTGCACTTCATCTACAGACTTAACATCTTCGGCGGAAGCGGAGCACGGCGCGATGGCGGTATGCCGGGAATGGGTCGTCCCGATAATGGCGGCGGCATGCCTCCTGCCGGTGGGGCAGGCGGACGTCCTATGGGCGGCGGCGGTATGGGACGCATGAGATGACGGGGCTTTCACCCTTCTTGCCTGTCATACAGGAAATCCTTACATTTGTAATCGGGTTACAAATGTAAGGATTTGTCGTATGTTCGGTTTAGACATCACACTCAGCGACCTGGCATCTTACTCCGTCAATGTGGTGTATCTGCTTTTGGTGGTGAGCACGATCATCGTCATTGTGCTCGACAACCGTAATCCCGTGAAAACCATTGCCTGGGTCTTGGTTCTGATGTTCCTGCCGTTGGTGGGACTGGTGGTCTATTTCTTCTTCGGACGCACGCAACGCAAGGAGAAACTGATAGGGCGGCGAACGTACAACAAGCTACAGAAGTTGCCTGTGGCGGAATATCTGTCGCAGGAGAAACTCGAACTCCCCGAGGGCTACAGCCGTCTGGTCAGTCTGCTGGTCAATACGGACAGGGCATACCCGTTCTCGGGTAACGACGTGACGGTATATACCGACGGCTATGCGTGGCTGCAGGCACTGCTTCGGGAGATGGCAAAGGCACGCGAGCATATCCATGTGGAATCGTTCATCTTCAACGATGATGCCGTGGGACGCATAGTCAGCGACATGCTGATACAGAAAGTCGGTGAGGGTGTTGAGGTGCGTGTCATCTATGATGATGTCGGCTGCTGGAACGTCCGTAACTCATTCTTCGACCACATGAAAGCCAACGGCGTTGAGGTCGAGAGCTTCCTGAAAGTACGTTTCCCGCTGTTCACCGACAAAGTGAACTACCGCAACCACCGCAAGTCTGTCGTCATTGACGGTCGTGTGGGCTTTGTCGGAGGCATGAACATTGCCAACCGCTATGTCAAAGGCGTGAAGTGGGGTGTATGGCGCGACACGCAGATAAGGATTGTCGGCAAGGCTGTGCACGGCTTGCAGACCGACTTCCTGCTTGACTGGTATTTCGTGCAGCAGTCATTGCTGGCATCGCCAAGGTTCTTCCCGAAACTTGGTGAATATGGCACGTGCATCACGCAGATTGTCACCAGCACTCCCGTGTCTCCCGGGCAGGAAATCATGCAGGGACTTATCAAAATTATAAGTACCGCAAAGAAGTATGTCTATATGCAGACCCCTTACTTCATGCCCACCGACACATTCCTCTCGGCAATGAAGATCGCCGCTATGTCCGGGGTCGATGTGAGGCTGATGATTCCGGAGAAGTCGGACTCACGGATAACATCATTGGCATCGGAATCGTTTCTGTCCGACGTACTAGCCTGTGGCGTGAAGGTGTATCTGTATCGCAAGGGCTTCCTGCACTCGAAGCTGATGGTCTGCGACGACGAGTTGTGCTCCATAGGCTCTTCGAACATTGATTTCAGGAGCTTCGAACACGACTTTGAAATCAATGCGTTCAACTACGACCGTGACTTGGCGGTCAAGGTGAGGAATATCTTTCTGGCAGACCAGCATGATTCCGCACAGCTGAACATGAAGTCGTGGGGCAAGCGGCCTTGGTATCGCAAGTCCGCAGAGAGCGTGGTCAGGCTTATAGCTCCTCTCCTTTAGCTTGCACCGCCGCCTTGTTGCGGAAGATTGAGAAGTTCACGCTGCCATAGCTGCGGTGCCGGTCAAAGTCAGGCAGTGCGCTGAAGTCGTTGTGCTTGCCGTGCTCCATCACGAAGATACCGTCCGGAGCGAGAATTCCTGAACCCATGACCAACGACGGAATGTCGTCTATATTGGCCAGTGTGTATGGCGGATCTGCAAAGACAAAATTGAACGGACGGCCTTTGTAGCGTTCCACGAAGCGGAACACGTCGCCAAGCACCGCCGTGTGGTTGGTGACTTTCAGGCTTTCGGTGACCTTCTTTATAAAAGCGAAGTGGTCGCGGTCTTTCTCCACGCTCGTGACGTGTCCACAACCACGCGACAGCATCTCAATGCTTATGCTGCCGGTACCGGCAAACAGGTCGAGAGCGTTCTCCGTGTCTTCAAAGTCAATGATGTTTGCCAGCACGTTGAAGATGTTCTCCTTGGCGAAGTCGGTCGTCGGACGTGCCTTGAAGGTGCGTGGAATGTCGAACCTCCTGCCCTTGAATTTGCCGCTCACTACTCTCATGACGGTGTGGCCTCCACGCCACGTTCTGCCGCATCGGAGATGTCAATGTTCCTTATGTACTTGCACGCCTGCTCCTTCAGTGCCTTGCAGGCATCGGCATTGCCGGTCAGCGTCAGCTCGTCTTCCGTCTGGCTGAATGACAGGTGCTTCCACGACAGCAGTATATAGTATAACGCATCGGACAGGCTCTTGTTTGCATAGGCATTTGCCGACAGCAGACTGCTGCCTTCTGTCGCCACTAAGGTTATGGCGTGTTCGCCAACGTGGCAACACATGTGCTTGGACTGTCTTGCCTTGCCGGCAACCATAGCATCCCTTATGAGTGTGGAAACGTGGGCATTGAAGCTGACACCATGATACTTGTCCTCAAGCATGTTGTAGAGCGCACTGTCAATACCGAACAGCACCACGATATTGCTGTCGGGCAGTATGTTGTACCTCACGGTCTCGTTGTCCTGCCGCGTCAGGTTGTGGTAGTAGATGGCATCGGCCTGATCGTCTTCGAAGTAGTCGAGTGGCATCAGCGTGAACCGCGGACTGTCTATCGTCACGTCGACATGCTTGAAGCTGTTCTCGAGGCACGGCACATCTTTCAGCACCTGCTTGAAGTTTGCCGTCATGGACAGCAGGTCGTTCGGCTTATATATATAATAAGGTGTGCCGTCGACAGAAAAATAAAATCCATCCGTTGAGAAACGGATGGATAATATATAAAGGTTTGATTTGCTGAAATCGATGTTCTCAAACATCACGGAGTGTGTTCTTGGATATTCCGTTATGTCCCCAACCGGTCGTCAGCTTACTCCCAGTTGCCGGCGTTGTTGTTGGCAGTCTCAAGGCTACCGAACATCATACCGCAATACTTGCCGAGCTGTGTCTGCTGATCCTTCAGGTTGATGATTTCCTGCTTGTCGAGGTCGCCAAGATATACTTCATACGGAGTCTTCACCTCCAACAGGCAGAACGGTGCGCCTGACTTGGCTGTATCGTTGCGGATTGCCATCTCAAACTGCTTGCCGTTTCCGAAAGGCACATATCTCAGAGAATCTGCGTTGAAGCCGGCACCAAACAGTGTGTCGACAACTGAAATCCATGTTGTGTCACGCTTGAAGCCCTGAAGACCGTTCTTCTCCACTTCAGAGTAGTTGCCGGACTTCTTTGCCTTGTTGATGATGGCCATCGCCTTAGCCTCGGTCATGCCGCTTTCGAGCTGTGCATCGGTCAGCACGCCTTCCTTATAAATGGATGCCAACTTGCCGGTCTTGACGAAGTTAATCAGGGAGTCGAAGTTGTCAGTGTACTGGCGATTGTGTGTGTTGCTGTATTCAGCCTGCGCCTTGCGGATGTTGATCAGGCGAGTCTGCACTGCTTTGTCTCGAATTGCTTTTTCTGCATCAAAGTTGATAGGTCCCATTATGCTGGCGTAGCAGACATACACCAATACGACAACACATGCGGCCAAGACGATGTTAAGTACTGTTTTCATGTTAGATATGTTTTTTTAGTTATTTTCATTCGCGCCACAAAACTAAAAGAAATTAATCTAATTTTGCTCGTAAAGAATGACTTTTTTCTTCATTCAACGATGATTAATGACTATTTAGCGCAGCAAATTAAAGGAAATTTTCCCTACCGACCAACACCGGAACAGGAAAAAGTTATTAAAAGTTTGTCATATTTCCTTGTACGTCCGGAGAATGATTTGGTCTACGTGCTGAAGGGCTATGCGGGGACGGGCAAGACCTCGCTGATGGCGGCTTTGGTGCGTGCTCTCGATGCCATGAAGATGAAGACCGTACTGCTGGCTCCGACAGGCAGGGCGGCAAAGGTGTTCAGCTCGTACTCCCACCATCCTGCGTTCACCATACACAAGAAAATCTACCGGCAGAAGTCGGTGGCACAGGACAGCGTCTTCCGGCTTGCGGACAACATGGCAAAGGATACTCTGTTCATAGTCGATGAGGCTTCGATGATAAGCAACGCTGCCGCCTATGACAGCCCGTTCGGCTCGGGACGGCTGCTCGATGACCTCGTGAAGTTCGTCTATTCGGGAGAGCGTTGCCGCCTCTTGTTGCTTGGCGACACGGCGCAGCTCCCGCCCGTCGGCGAGGAATGCGGTGCCGCATTGTCGCGTTATGCACTCGAGAGCTACGACTTGGAGGTGACGGAAGAGACGTTGAAGACCGTTGTCCGTCAGACGGAAACATCGGGCATACTGTGGAATGCGACACGCCTGCGCGAGGTGATCGACCGTGACGAGTGCTTCTCGCTGCCCCGAATGAGGCTGTCAGGCTTCAGCGACATCAAGATTGTGCGGGGCTCGGAACTGATCGACCGGCTACAGGAGTGCTACGACCGCGACGGGTTGGATCAGACCACGGTCGTCTGCCGTTCAAACAAACGTGCCAACATCTACAACAACGGCATCCGCAACCGGATACTGTGGCGTGAGGAGGAGCTTGAAAGCGGAGACATGCTGATGATAGCCAAGAACAACTATTTCTGGTTGCAGGGCGAGTCGAAGACGGACTTCATAGCGAACGGTGAGACAGCCATTGTCCGTCGCGTCCGCCGCGACGAACAGCTCTACGGCTTCCGCTTTGCCGATGTCACCCTTTCATTCCCCGACCATCAGGACGACGAGGTCGATGCCGTGTTGTTGCTCGATACGCTCCACAGCGAGTCATCCTCGCTGACGCGCGACGAGAGCGACCGGCTCTACAATGGCATACTGGCCGACTATGCACACCTGACGCGGAAGGCGGAGAGGATGAGGCAGCTCAAGGCGGACAGACACTATAACGCCCTTCAGGTGAAGTACGCCTATGCCGTGACCTGCCATAAGTCGCAGGGCGGACAGTGGAAGAACGTGTTTATAGACCAGGGCTATATGCCGGAGGAATACCTCACGCCCGACTTCTTTCACTGGCTGTACACCGCACTGACGCGCGCCACCGGCACCGTCTATCTTGTCAACTACCCCGAGGATAGGGTGGAGTAGCGCACGGCTCTTTCATTTATCCATATCCCGTGGCGTGTGTACCTGAAAGTGAGCAAACCGGTTTGCGTCAATAAA
>CAVDAU010000003.1:0-25632 GCA_963607015.1 Streptococcaceae bacterium | reverse complement strand
TATAATGTCTCGAGCCAATGACATTAATGTCTCGGGGCAAGACGTATAATGTCTCGGGCCGATGCGATTATAAGTCAGGGAAGATGTGGCTGAGTATCTTGTCGGTGGCACCGGCTTTGCCTGCGACGTAGTTGCGTGTATTGCCTCCGCACTGTTTCATACCGAAAGCCCCTAACTGTAGGGGGAGCGCACCGACCACAGTCCGAAAAAAAATGAACTAGTAGTTCATCGGCACTTGAACTATTAGTTCATCGGCACTTGAACTAGTAGTTCGATGGCAAATGAACTAATAGTTCGTTGGCAGTTGAACCCCGGGTCCGTTTTTCAGCGGACACCATAGGACGTTATATGTGTTACGTGTTACACTGAACGTGTACCTCAATATCTATCACATAACACGTTCAATGTTCACCGCTCCAAATTCCGGAAGAGCCATAAAGATCCAAGCCATTTGAAATGAGTGAGCCGTGGCTCATCAACCGGATTTTGTAGGGTTTGCTTGCGTGTCTCGTGGATTTTGGCAACCTTTGCACAAGGGTTGGGCAGCGGCAACATACTGCGGCAGAAGCATGAGGCATGTATGTGGCTTTTGCCCTCCACACACACATAATCAGACAACTTTTTTCATTCCGCAAAACGGGAAAGACAGAACACATGAAGATAACAGTATTGGACGGATATGCAGGCAACCCCGACGGCCTGTCATGGGAGCCGCTACGGTCGCTCGGCGAGCTGACGGTATATGACCGCACGTCTACGGCAGAGCTTGTGGAGCATGCCAAGGATGCAGACATCGTGCTGACGAACAAGGTGTGCTTAGGTGCTGCCGAGATGGACAGGCTGCCTAACCTGAAGTATATTGGCGTGATTGCCACGGGATATAACATCATAGACTGCGATGCCGCCAGCGAGCGCAACATCGTGGTGACGAACATTCCTGCCTACAGCACCGACTCCGTGGCACAGATGACGTTCGCCCACATCCTGGCAATATGCGACCGCGTGGAACACTACACCGAGGAGGTGCGTGAGGGAAAGTGGACACGGTGCAAGGACTTCACTTTCATGGATACGCCTGTGGTGGAGCTGCACGGCAAGAAGATTGGCATCATCGGATTAGGGAACACCGGTTCGGCAACGGCACGCATAGCCATCGGCTTCGGCATGGAGGTGTATGCCTACACATCGAAGTCGGACCTGCAGTTGGTACACGAAATCAAGAAAGCATCGCTCGAGGAGATCTTCAGCAACTGCGACATCGTGAGCCTGCACTGTCCGCTGAACGACAGCACGCGCGGAATAGTGAACGCCGAACGCCTCAGCACGATGAAGCCGACGGCAATCATCATAAACACGGCACGCGGAGCATTGGTGAACGCACAGGATTTGGCCGACGCGCTGAACAGCGGACGCATAATGGCAGCCGGCATGGATGTGCTGGAGCAGGAGCCGCCACGAGCCGACAATCCGCTGTTGACGGCACGCAACTGCTTCATTACGCCACACATTGCATGGGCGAGCCGCGAGGCACGCATGCGCCTGATGCAGATTCTGACGGACAACGTCAGAGCCTATGTCGAGGGTGCGCCGGTGAATGTGGTGAACAAGTAAAAAAAACACATACACCACGCCCCATACCGCGCATTACGACAGCGGTATGGGGCGTGGTGTATGTATGGCCTTCAGAATCTCGCTCCTATGGTCAGCAGTGCCTGACCGCGACTGTCGGTGATTGCGGTCGCTGTTCCGGGATAGATGGTGTTGTTGTCGATATTGACAAAGGGATACATGTCCGCTTTGCTGACGTCGTACTTGAACGCCAGGTCGGCATACACCACGCTGCCACGATAGCCCACACCGAAGGTTACGGTCTGGCGGTTCTTGGTGTTGGCATAGTCCGTATCGGTCTGGATGGAGTAGTAAGGCAGATCCTTATAGGCGTTGTCCTCGAAAACGGTCGACCGGAAGTTGTAGCCCGCACGGATTGCAAGCCGCGACAAGGGTTTGTACTCCGCACCGATGCGGAACGTGCTGACACCCTTCAGCATGTCGCGCGTCGAGTTCTCGAAGCTGAACGTGGCATCATAGCCGTCGATGTCGCTGAATTTCATTGTCGAGTAGTCCTGATATTCATACTCCGCATCAAAGGCGAAGCGGGAACCGATGGTAGAGCCTATGCTGACATTGAACAACCACGGCGTGTTGAGCCGGAAGCTGCGCACCATGTCACCGCCGCTGCCGAGCCGATCGCGTGAATCCACGACATAGTCCTTCAGTTGGTCATCCGCAACGCTGTAGACGGTCGAGGTCAGGTAGCCGCTCGTCTTGTAGTCCAGATCATAGAACGTAGGAGTGTGGAGAGCCAACCCGATGCGGAACGGAGAGTCTGCGAACGGACGGAATATGGCACCGAGCTTCAGGTCGACACCGGTGCCGACGATGCGGTTCCATCCCTGCAGGTCATAGCCCTCTCCCTGATAGTCTCCGGTATATGCTTCCTCGTAGTAGGTGTATTTCTTGTAGTTCAGGTCGTAGACTCCGATGGTCAGACCAAGATAGACGCGGTCGTTGATGTTCATTCCCATGTTAAAGTCATACTCGTCCAACCCGCCACGCTCCGCAACGTTCAGCTTGCCATAGCCATTGTCGTACATGCCGACGTAGGAATTGGCATCATCGCCCACGGGGTCGATGACGTAGCCATCGTAGCCGAAGGCCGAGAGCCATCCGATGTTGTTGTCGTCAAACGGAGCATTGCCCCAGTTGGAAATGCCTGTCGCCTGCGTCGCCATTTGGTATGTCTGCGACGTTGTGCCGAGATTGCCGGAGAAACGCCGGTTGCTGTAGAACGACTTTGCACGGCGATAGTTGAAGCCGAAGTTCAGGTAGCGCAGGGTCGTGGTGTTCCCGATCTTCGTGGAATATACCAGACCGATGTTGTTGAAGTCGCCGCGCGTCTTCGACACGCTGTAGCTGCCGTCCCACGTATCGCTCTTGGTATCGTGGGCGGACAGTCCGAAGCTGACCATCGCGTCGTTGCTGCGATAGATTCCTATGCCCGCAGGGTTGGTACTCATGGTCGATATGTCGCCACCCAAGGCGTTCATGGCTCCGCCCATGCTGACGAAACGCGCTGTTCCGTTAAGGTCTTTGTCCGTGATTTTGGCTCCGTCGTACACGGTCTGTGCACCCGCCGGCACCGCTGCGGCCAATGCCGCTGTGGCAAAAGCCGCAAACAAAATATTTCTTTTCATCTCTTTCGTGCTTTTTCTTGATTTATCACTGTGGTCAACGTCCACGTCCATGGCTGCCGCCACCGCCACCACCCGAACGTGACGAACCGCCACCACTGAACGAGCTGCCGCTACGGCTTGAACCGCTGTTGAACGAGCCGCTGCCAAACGAGCTGCTGCTGCGCGACGACGACGTACCTACGTTGCTGCGTGAGCGTGACATGGAACTGCTGTTTGAATTGTTGGATGAGCGCGACGTGGTGGAGCTGTTCCTGATGCCCACCGACGACTGTCCGCTGCGGCTGTTCGTGGCACGCGTGTAGCGCGAACTGCCTGTCGTCGCATTGTTGCTGCGGCTTGCCGAGCTTTCCCTCACGGTCGTGCCGCTGTTGTTGCGGCTTGCTGTGCCCTGACGGTTCGCCCTCGACAGACTTGTAGTGCCTGTCGACACACGGCTGTTGTCGCGGGTACCGACGACACGTCTGTTGACATTGCTGCCACGTGTTGCACCGGCCACACTGCGCACAGACCCATTACTGCCACGCATCACTCCATCGCGGCCACGTTCTGTCGCACCGCGTCCGTAGTTGCTGACATAGCCCGGCTGTCCACGGAACGTATGGTTCTCCGGACGGAGGCGTGAGCCTCCCCAGCCGTAGTACGGGCCGTGATGATGAGGAGCACCCCATCCACCATACCAGCCTCCGTACCATCCGGCATACCATCCGCCGTACCACGGTGTGTGCCACGGACTGTACCACGGGTCATACCAGCCCAAGCTGCCATACCACCACGGGCTGTAGGCATATCCCCATCCCCATCCGAAGGAGTTGAAACGCCAGTTCCACCACAGCGGATTGGTGTATGTCGGGAACGCATAGGCATAGAAGTCATCGACATAGACGTTCCACTCCCACGAGTTCAGCCCATAAACAATGTCCCAATAGTAAGGGCTGGTGATGCTGACGGCAAAGCGCGGGTTGCGGAAGCGTATGATGCGTGTGGCATATTCATAGTCGGACTCTGATCCGTCAAAGCCGTTCACCCATTCTCCGTCCGTAGCGTCGCCATACTCCCGATAGTCCTGCTGCGCATCGGCATCGGTGTTCGAGCTGTAGCGGCGGTTGTATTCATCGACACTGCGGCCGCCTCTCTTCGTGCTGTTCTTCACGACAACCGTGGCATCGTCAGGGACAACGACGGTCGTCGTTGCGGGTTGGTCGGACTGCACGACGACGGTCTTGCGCGTGGTTGTCGTGCGTCCGTTCTTCTCTGTTGTCTTTGTCTCCTTATTTGTCTTCGTCGGGACGTAATAGAGATCGTCAACTACATTCTGTGCCACCATCATCAACGGCATGCACATTGACATAAGCAGTAAAATAAATGACTTCTTCATATCTGTAGTTTTTTAAGGATGAAACATTTCTTTATGATATAAACGCCGCAACGCCGGCATCATTGCATCCGGCACCGACATATTTTTATGCCACGCCGATGCTCCGCCACGCCTGACGGGTCTACACCATAAATTATATAGCAAAAATATGAAAGATGGAGCAAGCCGCAATAGGCCGCCCCATCTTTTAACAAACTATAATCCAATGTGTCCTGTCCCGCCACGCTGTGTGTCCGTCATCGCCGGCACACAGCGACAGCCTCATCTGTTGCGGTACATGTCATCATAATACCGCTGATAGTCGCCGCTGGTGACGTTGTCCATCCATTCCTGATTGTCCAAGTACCAACGCACGGTCTTCTCTATGCCGTCCTCGAACTGGTACTCCGGCTCCCACCCCAGCTCGCGCTGCAACTTCCGTGAGTCTATGGCATAGCGCATATCGTGGCCGGGACGGTCGGTGACATAGGTTATCAGATCTTCATCGGCACCGTCGGCGCGTCCCAGCAGCCGGTCGGTTGTCTTTATCAGGGTCTTGACAATGTCGATGTTCTTCCATTCGTTGAAACCACCGATGTTGTAAGTGTCAGCCGCCTTGCCCTTGTGGAATATCAGGTCGATGGCACGCACGTGGTCTTCCACAAACAGCCAGTCGCGCACGTTCTCGCCCTTGCCGTACACGGGCAGGGGCTTGCGGTGGCGGATGTTGTTGATGAACAGCGGTATCAGTTTCTCGGGGAACTGATAGGGGCCGTAGTTGTTGGAGCAGTTGGTGACCAGTGTCGGCATGCCGTAGGTGTCGTGGAAGGCACGCACGAAATGGTCACTACCCGCCTTGGACGCACTGTATGGCGAGTGCGGCGTGTAGCGTGTGGCCTCCGTGAAGAACTCCGTGCCGTAGGCACTGTGATGCAGCGTGCTCGATGCCTTCGTGGTGAACGGCGAGGGCACTCCTTCAGGATTGGTCAGACGAAGTGCACCATAGACCTCGTCGGTCGATATGTGGTAGAACAGCTTGCCGTCGAAGCCCCCCGGCAATCCCTCCCAATAGGTCTTGGCTGCCTGAAGCATGGATAGCGTGCCCAAGACGTTGGTACGCGCAAACGCAAACGGGTCTTTTATCGAACGGTCGACATGGCTCTCGGCTGCCAGATGGATAATTCCGTCGACGTGTTCCTCGGCGAGCAGGTGCGACACGCCCTCACAGTCACCGATGTCCATCCGCACGAAGCGGTAGTTCGGCTTGTCCTCTATGTCCTTGAGATTGGCAAGGTTGCCCGCATACGTCAGCTTGTCCAAGTTTATTACTCTGTAGTCCGGATACTTGTTGACGAAAAGGCGCACCAGATGGCTGCCGATGAATCCGGCACCGCCGGTTATCAATATGTGTCTCTTGTATTCCATTGCTGCTGATTGTTATGTGTGTGTCTATTGTGCTTTTTGCTACTTCTTGTCTCTCTCCGGCATCCGGTTATTGTTCATCCTGACGTTCCAACTGTGCCAAGCACAGCTTCAGAGAGTCCTTCCAGTACGGGATGCTGATGCCAAACACTGATTTTATCTTCGTCTTGTCGAGCACGGAGAAGTGCGGACGCCTGACCTTGCTGGGAAATTCATCGCTGTGGCAAGGCTTGATGTCGCACGTGTTACCGCTCAGCTCGCAGATTTCATGTGCGAAGTCAAACCACGAGATGGCACCTTCGTTGCTGAAGTGGTATGTGCCTGTGTTCTGTAGCAGGTTCTTCTCTATGATGCGTGCAATCACGTCTGCAAGGTCGCCGGCAAACGTCGGAGTGCCCACCTGGTCGAACACCACCTTCAGCTCGGACTTCTCTGCCGTCAGGCGGCGCATGGTCTTGACGAAGTTCTTGCCCCACTGCGAATAGAGCCACGCAGTGCGTATGATGATGTGCTTGCATCCTGTGCGTTCTATGGCGTTCTCCCCTGCCAGCTTGGTCTTGCCATACACGCCGTTGGGCTGTGTCTCCCAGTCTTCCGTGCACGGCGTGCAACGCTCGCCCTGAAACACGTAGTCGGTCGAGATGTGTATCAGCGTGGCATCGGCTTCCTTGGCTGCGACGGCGAGGTTCTCCACCGCACGGTTGTTTATCAGGTCGGCGGTGTCCGGCTCGTCCTCGGCCTTGTCCACGTTGGTATAGGCAGCGCAGTTCACGATGACATCTATGCCCAAATCCCTGACCATGCGGCTCACCGCCTCACGGTCGGTGATGTCCAGCGGCATCCAGTCGCCCGCAACATCACTGAAGTAGTATCTGTGACGGCTCATTCCCGCGACACGTTCCATTTCGTGTCCGAGCTGTCCGTTGGCTCCTGTAACGAGTATATTCATTGGTTTCGTTCCTTTCTCTTTTTCTGTTGTGTCCTTGCGGACGGTGTGCGTGTGTTGTTCAGATGTTCGGGTTGCCGGTTCGCTCTATCTCATCAATGACGCGGAGCAGGTACTGTCCGTATTCGTTCTTGAGCATCGGCTGTGCCACCTCACGCAGTTTGTCGGCACCGATCCACCCCTTCCGGTAGGCTATGCCTTCAAGACACGCCACCTTGAGTCCCGTGCGTTTCTCAATGACCTCTATGAATGTCGAGGCCTCCGACAGCGAATCGTGCGTGCCGGTGTCGAGCCAAGCGAAGCCGCGCCCCATGAGCTGCACCTTCACCTGTCCGTCGGTCAGGAACTGCTGGTTGACGGTCGTAATCTCCAGCTCGCCACGTGCCGAGGGCTTGATGTGTTTGGCTATGTCGACCACGCGGTTGGGATAGAAGTACAGCCCCGTGATGGCATAGTTCGACTTCGGGTTCTTGGGCTTCTCCTCGATGCTGAGGCAGTTGCCTTCGCGGTCAAACTCTGCCACGCCGTAGCGTTCGGGATCGCTCACCCAGTAGCTGAAGATGGTTGCCTTGCCATCCTCTTCGGCAGCACGCCTGGCCTCCTTCAGCATGGAGCTGAACCCTGCGCCGTGGAAGATGTTGTCGCCGAGCACCAGACACGCCGTGTCGTCTCCCACGAACTCCTCCCCTATGATGAAAGCCTGTGCCAGTCCGTCGGGCGATGGCTGTTCGGCGTACTCGAAGTGCACGCCGTAGTCACTTCCGTCACCCAGCAGACGTCGGAAGCTCGGCAGGTCGTGCGGAGTGGAGATTATGAGAATGTCCCTGATGTCTGCCAGCATGAGAGTCGATATGGGGTAGTATATCATCGGCTTGTCGAATATCGGCAGAAGCTGCTTCGACACTCCTTTGGTTATCGGGTAGAGCCTGGTGCCGCTACCGCCTGCAAGTACTATTCCTTTCATTTGTGTTCCTTCGGTTTGATGTCGTGATGATTGGTATTCATAGCTGTCCGTATTCAAACGGGCTGTCCAGGTCTCTGAGGCTGCCGTGATGGCGGTCCTTGTCCGAGAGCAGCACGTCCTGTCGGGGCAGACGCCAGTCGATGTTCAGGTCGGGGTCGTCCCACGCCAACGCGCCCTCGCTCTGCGGTGCATAGAAGTTGTCGCACTTGTACTGGAACACGACCTCCGGCGTAAGCACGCTGAATCCGTGTGCAAAGCCCCGGGGGATGAAGAACTGGCGATGGTTGTCTTCGGTCAGTTCGACAGACACATACCGGCCATAGGTCGGAGAGCCACGGCGTATGTCCACAGCCACGTCGAGCACGGCACCGCGCACCACCCTCACCAACTTGCTCTGTGCGTATGGCGGCTTCTGGAAGTGAAGGCCGCGAAGCACGCCGTAGCAGGACTTGCTCTCGTTGTCCTGCACAAACACGATATCGGCCACCTTCTCGGAGAACTCGCGCTGCGAGAACGACTCGAAGAAGTAGCCGCGTGCATCGCCGAAGATGCGCGGCTCGATGATGACCACACCGTCTATCTCTGTTTTTATGATTTCCATTGCTGCAATCCCGTCTTTTTAGGTTCTGACGCCAAAGTTATGTTTTCCTTGCGACACGGCAACACGGACATACCATCGAAAAAGCGTTTTTCGTGCACAGGGGAAGATTTTGCATGCAAAACGTTTTGCGTTTGCAACAAAAGCCATAACTTTGCGCCTTGAAAATCCGGAAAGCTCCGGAAGCAGGAAAAGACCATTACACATTTTTACCGAAATAGCTGTCTAACAAGAACAATTAAAAACATCTACGATAATGAAGAAAGGAATTCATCCGGAAAATTACCGTCCTGTAGTATTCAAGGACATGTCGAACGGCGATATGTTTCTATCGCGTTCAACCTGCAAGACAAACGACACAGTGGAGTTCGAGGGCGAGACCTACCCTGTTGTGAAGCTTGAAATCTCAAGCTCGTCGCACCCGTTCTACACCGGCAAGTCCAAGCTGGTCGACACAGCAGGACGTGTGGACAAGTTCATGAGCCGCTACGGCAAGGTGAAGAAATAAGAACCTGCCGCCTCATTGAAGAATACCGGTTACGGCAAAGCCGGAAGAGTTCCCCCAACAACGGAGCTTTTCCGGCTTTCCGTTTTCTATACCTTATTACTTACGCCCGCCATACGCGCACGCACAAGCGGTACGCCGGTGGACGGAGAAGCGGTTATAGCATCCTGACAATCAACACTTCCATGGTTGAACGTCCACAGATTCTGTGGTTGAACGTCCATAGTCTCTATGGTTGAACGTTCACAGCTCTGTGGTTGAACGTCCACAAATCCGTGATTGAACGTCCACGGACTCGCGGTTTTCCGCCCGCCGATTTTGCTCCCGCATGGCTTCGCCCTTTGGGATGAAAGATGTAATTTTGCAGCGTCAAAGACAACTGAAACAAAAGTCAAACACTTAGAGAGAGAAGGAGACAAGACATTATGGCAACATTGTCAGAAGACAAGAGACTGCTGACCTACGACACCCTGTCGCAACTGCCCGAAGTGACGTGCTTCACAACCACAAGGCACGGCGGATGCAGCAGCGGCAACTACGGCACGATGAACTGCGGGCCGTACACAGACGACGATCCGGAGAACGTGAGACGAAATCTGCGAACACTGGCAGACATGCTGCCGCACAAGCCGCGCATACTGGTGATACCGGAACAGGTGCACGGCTGCCGGAAGTTGGTGGTCGACAGCAGCTTTGCCGATGCCGACGACGACCGCCGCCGGCAGATGCTCGAAGGCATAGACGTGTTGCTGACACAGGAGCCGGGGGTTTGTCTGTGCATCTCGACAGCCGACTGCATCCCGCTGGTGTTCTACGACCGCAAGCACAAGGCTGTGGCAACGGCACATGCCGGATGGCGCGGCACGCGCAGCCGCGTGGCGTGCACCACACTCGAGGCCATGACCGAGACCTTCGGCACACGGCCGGAAGATGTCATGGCGGTGATGGGCCCGGGCATTTCGATGGGCGGCTTCGAGGTGGGCGACGAGGTCTATCAGGAGTTCAAGAGCGCAGGGTTCGACATGACCAGCATCAGCGAATGGAAGCCCAAGACACACAAGTATCACCTGAATCTGTGGATTGCCAACCGTATGCAAATAGTCGAGTCGGGAGTGCCCGAAAGCCGGATAGAGATGGCAGGCATCTGCACGTGGCGCAAGTACACCGACTTCTTCTCGGCACGCCGCCTCGGGAATGACTCGGGACGCATGCTGACGGGAATAATGATAAACGAGGACTGAATGATTGAAAAACTGATAGTACTGGACGAGGCTGACCCTGTGACGTTCTACGGTGTCAACAATGCCAACATGCAGCTCTTGAAGGCACTGTACCCGAAACTGCGCATCGTGGCACGCGGCAACGTCATCAAGGTGATGGGCGACGAGGAAATGATTGCCGCCTTCACCGATAGCATGGACAAGCTACAGAAGTACTGTCTGGAATACAACGCCCTTCGTGAGGAAGACATAATAGACATCGTGCGCGGCGACACGCCGCAGCAAGCAGGACGGAACGACGACGTGATAGTGTTTTCGGTCAGCGGCCGCCCCATCATGCCCCGCAGCGAGAACCAGCTCAAGCTCGTGGAGGCATACCGCACGAACGATATGGTGTTTGCCATCGGGCCGGCAGGATCCGGCAAGACATACACCGCCATAGCACTGGCTGTCAGGGCCTTGAAGAACAAGGAGGTGAAGAAGATAATCCTGAGCCGGCCTGCCGTCGAAGCGGGGGAGAAGCTCGGTTTCCTCCCGGGAGACATGAAGGAGAAGATTGACCCGTACCTGCAGCCGCTGTACGATGCACTTCAGGACATGATTCCGGCAGCCAAGCTGCAAGAGTACGTAGACACGAACGTGATACAGATAGCACCCTTGGCCTTCATGCGCGGACGCACACTTAACGATGCCGTCGTCATCTTGGACGAAGCGCAGAACACAACCGCCCAGCAAATCAAGATGTTCCTGACACGCATGGGCATGAACACCAAGATGATAGTCACGGGCGACATAACGCAGATAGACCTGCCGTCGTCGCAGAAGTCCGGACTCATACAGGCCACAGGCATACTGCGCAACGTCAAGGGCATTGCATTCGTGCAGTTGGGCAAGCGCGACATCGTGCGCCACAGGTTGGTGGAGCGCATAGTGGAGGCATACGAGAAGTTCGACAAAGAAAACAGAGAGAAGGAGCAACAACAAAAACATACACTACAATGAAAGCTATTACCAAGACCGATTATCATTTTCCGGGACAGAAAAGCGTCTACCACGGCAAGGTGCGCGATGTCTACAACATCAACGACGAGAAGCTCGTCATGGTGGCAACCGACCGCATCTCGGCATTCGACGTCATCCTGCCCAAAGGCATTCCCTTCAAGGGTCAGGTGCTGAACCAGATTGCATCGAAGTTCCTCGATGCCACAGCCGACATCTGCCCCAACTGGAAACTTGCGTCGCCCGACCCGATGGTCACGACAGGCGTGATGTGCAAGGGGTTCCCCGTTGAGATGATTGTCAGGGGCTACCTGTGCGGCAGCGCATGGAGGACATACAAGAGCGGCGTGCGCGAGATATGCGGAGTGAAGATTCCCGACGGCATGCGCGAGAACGAGAAGTTCGCCGAACCGATAATAACACCGACGACGAAAGCCGAGATTGGCGAGCACGATACCGACATCAGCAAGGAAGAGATAATAGCACGCGGATTGGCAACGGCGGAGGAATATGCCGTCCTTGAGAAATACACCCTCGAACTGTTCAAGCGCGGCACCGAGATAGCCGCCAAGCGCGGACTGATTCTTGTGGACACGAAATATGAGTTCGGCACGCACGACGGCAAGATATACCTGATGGACGAGATACACACGCCGGATTCAAGCCGCTACTTCTATGCAGACGGATATGAGGAGCACTTCGCCAAGGGCGAGCCGCAACGCCAGCTGTCGAAGGAGTTTGTGCGGGAATGGCTCATGGACAACGGCTTCCAGGGCAAAGCCGGACAACAGGTGCCGGAGATGACAGACGCAATCGTGGAGTCAATCAGCAACAGATACATCGAGCTGTACGAACACATCACCGGCGAGACATTCCACAAGGAAGATTCCGAAGGCGACGTGTTGGACCGCATCCATGACAATGTGCTGAAGTCTCTCTGAAGAACGGAGGATGGACTACCCGCAGGAACAGGTGAAGCCCTATGGGGCAGCAGAGCCGAAGCGGCAGCAGGTCGAGGAAATGTTCAACAACATTGCACCGACCTATGACCGTCTGAACCACACGCTGTCTCTCGGCATTGACCGCCGGTGGCGGCGGCGTGCCATAAGCACGCTGAAGCCTTACGCGCCGCAGCACATGCTCGACGTGGCGGTCGGCACCGGCGACTTCGCCATCATGGCATGCCGCATGCTGAAACCGCAGTCGTTGCTCGGCGTAGACATTGCCGACGGCATGATGGCCGTGGGGCGGCAGAAGGTGCAGGCTGCGGGGTTGCAGGACACGGTGAGTTTTGCACATGAAGACTGCACACACATGACGCTGGCAAGCGACAGCTTCGATGCAGTGACCGTGGCGTTCGGCATCCGCAACTTCGACCGCCTTGACCTCGGACTGCAAGAGATGCGGCGCGTGCTGAAGCGTGGCGGACGGTTGGTCGTGCTGGAGCTATCAGAGCCGACGCACTTCCCCATGAAGCAGCTCTACCGACTCTATGCACACACGGTGTTGCCGACTGCAGGACGGATAGTATCGAAGGACAGCAGTGCCTACACCTACCTGCCACAGAGCATCGCCGCCTGTCCGCAGGGACAGCAAATGAAAGAGGCAATGCAGCGTGCGGGATTTGGCGAGGTCTGCTTCACGCCGCTGACGCTTGGCATCTGCACGCTGTATGAGGCAGTGAAATGAAGAAGAAGTACACTTACATATATTATCTTTGAGCTTATGCAGAAATACGGTTTGATAGGCTATCCGCTGGTACACTCGTTCTCAAGCGGATACTTCAACGAGAAGTTCAAGTCGGAGAACATCGATGCCGAATACGTCAACTTCGAGATTCCGAGCATCAAAGCCTTCATGGAGGTGGTGGAGGGCAACACCAATCTGTGCGGGCTGAACGTCACCATACCCTACAAGGAGCAGGTCATCCCATATCTTGACGAGTTGGACAAGTCCACAGCCGGACGCGTGGGAGCAGTGAACGTCATCAAGATAATGCGTCTGCCGAAAGGCAAGACACGCCTTGTGGGCTATAACTCCGACATCCTCGGGTTCACTCGTTCCATACAGCCGTTGCTGAAGCCGCTGCACAAGCACGCCCTGATTTTGGGCACAGGAGGTGCATCCAAGGCTGTGGTACACGGATTGGAGGACTTGGGCATCAAGAGCACGTTCGTCTCAAGAGAGAAGAAAGGCAAGGACACGATAGGCTATCATGACATAACGCCCGAGGTGATGCAACAGAACAAGGTGATTGTCAACTGCACGCCGGTGGGGATGTATCCGAAGATGGATTACTGTCCCGACATCCCCTACGAACTTCTCACACCCGACCATCTGCTGTATGACCTTCTGTACAATCCGGACGAGACACTGTTCATGAAGAAAGGCAAGGCACAGGGAGCAACCGTGAAGAACGGACTGGAGATGTTGCTGCTACAGGCCTTCGCCAGCTGGGAGATTTGGAACAAATGACACGACGCACGCGCATCATCGGACTCACGGCAGCAGCCATTGCGGTCTGTCTGCCGGCGATACTATTCATCGGAGCCAATATGGCGCTGGGACTGCTGACCGACACGCGTCGCGATGCCCCTGCACAGGGAGCCGACTATTCAGGAGTGGCGGAGCAATATCCCGAGACACGGGACTGGATTGACAGTCTGCAACGCGCCGATGCCCTGCTTGACACCTTCATCACCGCCACCGACGGCAGGCGTCTGCACGCCGTCTATGCCAAGGCACGCACGGCAACGGACAAGACGGCAGTGATAGTGCACGGCTGGCACGACAGCAGTGTGAGCATGATGCAATACGGATATGTGTTCAACGCACTGATGGGCTACAACATCCTGTTGCCCGACCTGAACGGACACGGACAGAGTGACGGCGACCACATCAACATGGGATGGAAAGACAGGTTGGACGTCATACGGTGGATGGACATCGCGAACGGCATCTTCGCGCCAAGAGACAGCGTGACACATAACCCCACGGCAGACACGCAGATGGTTCTGCACGGCGTATCCATGGGAGCGGCAACGGTGATGTGCGTCAGTGGCGAACAGCTGAAGCCCTATGTCAAGGCAGTGATAGAAGATTGTGGCTACACCAGCGTTTGGGATGAGGTGCAGCACGAGGTCAAGACCGGACACAAGGAGCTTGCCCCGATAAGCGGCATCATCATTCCGGCAGCAGACATGCTGTGCCGCATCAAGTACGGCTGGGGCTTTAAGGAGGCCTCACCGCTGAGACAGGTCGGCAAAAGCACACTGCCCATGCTGTTCATCCACGGCGGCGACGACGACTTCGTCCCCACATGGATGGTGCACCCGCTCTACGAGGCCAAGCAAGAGCCAAAAGAAATATGGATTGCCGAGGGTTCAAAGCACGCCTTGTCGTACAGAGACCACAAGGCAGAGTATGTGCGCCGTGTCAGAAATTTTGCCGACAAATACATGCACTGACCCAATTTTGTCTTACATTTGCTGAGATGTTCATGAGTAACACACGACGAATGCGTCCGACGATTTTCATCATGGTGATTGCAAGCCTCTTGGCCGTGCGTTCTTTAGCGCAAACGGTCTACACGCCTGACAATCTGCCCAAGGTGCATCTCATGGACAAGACACGTTATGTCTGCAACCCGTCGGACATACTCTCCACAGCAGCCTGTGACAGCATCGACTCATGGCTCTATGCCCTCGAACGGCAGACCGGCATTGAGACCGTTGTCGCCGTGGTGCCGTCGATAGGCGATGCCGATTGCTTCGACTTCTGCCACGAGTTGCTCAATTCGTGGGGCGTGGGAAAGAAGGGGAAGGACAACGGATTGGTGGTGCTGCTCGACATCGGACAAGGCTGCATACAGTTCTACACCGGCTACGGACTTGAAGGCACACTGCCTGATGCTTTGTGTAAGCGCATTCAGACAGTCGAGATGTTACCTTACCTGAAAGAAGGAGACTGGGATACGGCGATGACAGCCGGCATGAAGTCGGTCTGCGGCATCCTTGACGGTTCGATGGAAAGCGACGCGCTGTCTGATGCAGACGAAGACGAGGGGATGTTCCTGACGGTAGCGTTCCTCGGCTTCATCGTTATCGTGTGTCTGATTGCATGGATAGCAGTGAGGATGGAGACGAAATGTCCCTACTGCGGCAAGCATAAGCTGCAACGCTCGTACTCACGGTTGCTGCATGTTCGCCGTGGGGTGCGTACAGAGGAAGTCACCTACGTGTGCCGCAACTGCGGACGCAGCGTGGTAAAGAGACAAAGTTCCTACGACAGTACCCACAGCAACGGAGGCGGAGCAGGACCGGTGATATTCGGTGGAGGCGGCTTCGGAAGAGGCGGAGGCGGCGGCTTTGGCGGTAGCTTCGGCGGAGGACGCGGAGGTGGCGGAGGAGCGGGAACGCGCTTCTGATACAAGAATGAACAGGAAAATCGAGAGAGACATACTAAAAAACAATGGATATGAAGAAATCGACAATCATCATCTTAATCGTGGTCGTTGTGGTTATATGCGGCTGGGGAGCCGGTGCCTACAACGGGCTGGTAACGGCGGAAGAGAGTGTCAACAACCAGTGGTCGAATGTGGGAACACAGTATCAACGCCGTGCAGACCTGATTCCCAACCTGGTGAATACCGTGAAAGGCTACGCCACTCACGAGCAGGAAACATTGGAAGGTGTCATGCAGGCACGCAGCAAAGCCACACAGATAACCATCGACCCGAGCAACCTCACGGCTGAGAAACTACAGGAGTACCAGCAGGCACAGGGTGCCGTGGCATCGGCATTGGGCAGACTGATTGCCGTGTCCGAGCGGTATCCGGATCTGAAGGCCAATCAGAACTTCCTTGAACTGCAGGCGCAGCTCGAAGGGACAGAGAACCGCATAAACGTGGCACGCAAGAACTTCAACGATGCAGCACAGGAGTTCAACACCTCCATACGGCGTTTCCCCAAGAGCATCATTGCCGGCATCTTCGGCTTTGAAAGACGGGCTTACTTCGAAGCAGCCGACGGTGCAGACAAAGCACCCGAGGTGCAGTTCTGAGTGCAGATACGGATTTTCTCCATATTATATATAGGTACAGGGAAAGAGAACATGAGCAACCAAAGATACATGATGCGCGGTGTCAGCGCAGCCAAGGAGGACGTACACAACGCCATAAAGAACATTGACAAGGGAATCTATCCACAGGCATTCTGCAAGATAATCCCAGACATTCTGGGTGGAGACCCCGACTATTGCAACATAATGCACGCCGACGGAGCCGGCACAAAGTCCGGTCTGGCATACGTCTACTGGAAGGAGACAGGCGACCTTTCGGTATGGAAGGGCATCGCACAGGACGCGCTGATAATGAACACCGATGACCTGCTGTGTGTAGGAGCGGTAGACAACATCCTCGTATCGTCAACCATCGGCCGCAACAAGATGCTTGTCCCAGGCGAGGTTATATCAGCCATCATCAACGGCACGGACGAACTGCTCAAGCAGATGCGCGACATGGGCATAGGCATCTATGCCACCGGCGGTGAGACTGCCGATGTCGGCGACTTGGTACGCACAATAATCGTGGACAGCACCGTCACATGCCGCATGAAGCGCAGTGATGTCATTGACAATGCCAACATACGTCCGGGAGATGTCATCGTGGGACTCTCGTCAAGCGGTCAGGCCACATACGAGAAGCAGTATAACGGCGGCATGGGCAGCAACGGACTGACCTCGGCACGCCACGATGTCTTCGCCAAGTATCTGGCAACGAAATACCCTGAAAGCTACGACCACAACGTACCCGACGAATTGGTCTACAGCGGCGGCTACCGTCTTGACGATGCTGTGGACGGTGCACCGGTCAACGCCGGACAGTTGGTGCTCTCCCCCACCCGCACCTATGCCCCTGTGGTCAAGAAACTGCTCGACATAATGCGCCGACAGATTCACGGCATGGTACACTGCACAGGCGGAGCGCAGACCAAGGTATTGCACTTCGTGGGTGACAACTGCCGCGTGGTCAAGGACAATATGTTCCCTGTTCCACCGCTGTTCCGCATCATTCAGGAACAGAGCCGGACAGACTGGCAGGAGATGTACAAGGTGTTCAACATGGGACACCGTCTTGAGGTCTACGTCAGCCCCGAGGATGCAGACAAGGTCATCGAAACCTGCAAGAGCTTCAACATTGACGCACAAGTAGTGGGACACATCGAAGAAGGGCCGCGTTCACTGACCATAAAGAGCGAGTTCGGCGAGTTCAGATACTAAGACGATGGCAGAGAAGAACACCATATTAGAGAAGTTGGACATGCTTGCACCACGGTTTGACGAGGTGTCAACACTCATCACCGACCCTGCCGTCATTGCCGATCAGGCACGCTACGTCAAGCTGACCAAGGAATACAAGGATCTGAGCCGTCTGATGGATGCCCGCAAACAGTACCGGAGCATATTGGCAGGCATTGATGAGGCAAAGGAAATAATAGCCACCGAGAGCGATGCCGAGATGAAAGAGATGGCACGCGAGGAATTGGCAAAAGACCAGTGCCGTCTGCCGCAGATTGAGGAGGAGATAAAGCTCATGCTGATTCCTGCCGACCCCATGGACAGCCGCAACGCCATACTCGAGATTCGCGGCGGCACAGGCGGAGACGAAGCGGCTCTGTTTGCCGGTGACTTGTTCCGAATGTACAGCAAGTACTGCGAGACCAAGGGTTGGAAACTCGAAGTCTCCAGTGCCAGCGAGGGAGCCGTGGGCGGCTTCAAGGAGATTATCTGCTCCGTAAACGGAGACGGCGTATATGGCACGCTGAAATATGAGTCCGGCGTGCACCGCGTGCAGCGTGTTCCCGTCACTGAGACACAAGGGCGTGTGCATACGTCAGCGGCATCCGTAGCCGTGCTGCCCGAGGCTGAACCGTTTGAGGTCAGCATCAACGAGGGTGAGATCAAGTGGGACACATTCCGCAGTGGAGGTGCCGGCGGACAGAATGTCAACAAGGTTGAATCAGGTGTGCGTCTGCGCTACAACTGGAAGAACCCCAACACGGGTCAAATCGAAGAAATACTCATCGAGTCGACCGAAACGCGCGACCAGCCAAAGAACAAAGAGCGTGCATTGGCACGTCTGCGCTCGTTCATCTACGACAAAGAACATCAGAAATATGTAGACGACATCGCACAGCGTCGCAAGACACTCGTCTCCACCGGCGACCGTTCTGCCAAGATACGCACATACAACTATCCGCAGGGACGCATGACAGACCACCGGATAAACTACACCATATACAATCTTGCCTCATTCATGGACGGCGACATTCAGGACTGCATAGACCATCTGATAGTGGCAGAGAATGCCGAACGCCTGAAAGAGAGCGAGATGTAAGGACAATTCCACTACATATACAATAACGAACAACTTGTCGGCGTGCATGCCGCTGCACTGCAAGCCACACGTATCCTGACATAACATCAGTCCAAACAACAATATATATATGACAAAAGAAGAACTATACAGCAACATCCTCCGCAAGGAGTCTTTCCTTTGTGTGGGACTTGACACCGACATCAAGAAGATTCCGCAACATTTGCTCGCGGAGGAAGACCCGATTTTCACATTCAACAAGGCCATAATCGATGCGACCGCAGACCTGTGCATCGCCTACAAGCCCAACCTCGCATTCTATGAATGTATGGGACTGAAAGGGTGGACAGCCTTCGAGAAGACCGTGCGCTATATCAAGCACAACTACCCGGACCAGTTCATCATAGCCGACGCAAAGCGCGGAGACATAGGCAACACATCGGCGATGTATGCCCGCAGTTTCTTCGAAGAGCTTGACATCGATGCTGTCACCGTGGCTCCTTACATGGGTGAGGACAGCGTCACGCCATTCCTTCAGTACGACGGCAAGTGGGTGATTCTGCTTGCACTGACCAGCAATCGCGGGTCACATGACTTCCAGCTGATGGAAGACAAGGACGGCGTGCGTCTGTTTGAGCACGTGCTGCGCACATCACAGCAATGGGCAGACAGCAGCAAGATGATGTATGTCGTTGGCGCGACGCAGGGACGTGCCTTTGAAGACATACGCCGCATCGCCGCAGACCACTTCCTGCTCGTACCGGGAGTGGGAGCACAGGGCGGTTCGCTTGAGGAAGTATGCAAGTATGGCTATAACAAGGAGTGCGGACTTATCGTCAACTCAAGCCGTGGCATCATCTATGCCGGCAGCGACAACGGTTTCGCCGATGCTGCGCGACTTGCTGCCCAAAACTTGCAGCAGCAAATGGCCGCAATCATTAAAAAGGCATAAAGCCGACGGGCATAAAGACACTTTTCTCGTCACCGCGTAAGGGTAATATGAAAAAAAGCCCTTAATTTGCGGTCTTAATTGTCAGATTGAATTATGGAATTCTCAGCTAAGCAGATTGCAGCATTCATCCACGGCGAGATTGTAGGCGATGAGAATGCTACAGTCCATACATTTGCGAAGATAGAAGAAGGCGTGCCGGGGGCAATATCATTCCTGTCCAACCCCAAGTATGCCCACTACATCTATGATACCAAGGCCGACATTGTCTTGGTGAACAAGGACTTTGTGCCCGAACAGCCAATAAGTGCGACCCTCATCAAGGTCGACAATGCTTACGAGAGCCTGGCTCTCCTGCTCCAACTGTACGAGCAGAGCAAGCCGCACCGCAAGGGCATCTCACCACAAGCCGTAGTGGCAGAGAGTGCCAAGATCGGGAAGGATGTCTACATCGGTGCATACGCTGTCATTGACGAGGGTGCGACCGTCGGCGACGGCACACAGATTTATCCCCACACATACGTCGGCGAGAACGCCAATATCGGCTCTGCATGCACCATCTATTCGGGCGTGAACATCTACCACGACTGCCGCATCGGCAACAACGTGGTACTACATTCCGGCTCGGTGATCGGTGCCGACGGCTTTGGCTTCGCCCCCACCCCACATGGCTATGACAAGATTCCGCAGATAGGCATCGTCATCATCGAAGACGATGTTGAGATCGGTGCCAACACCTGCGTGGACCGTGCCACCATGGGTGCCACCGTCATACACCGTGGCGTGAAGCTCGACAACCTCATACAGATTGCCCATAACAACGAGATAGGCAGCCACACGGTGATGGCAGCACAGGTGGGTTTGGCAGGCTCGACTAAGGTGGGCGAATGGAATATGTTCGGCGGACAAGCCGGCGTTTCCGGACACATCTCCATAGGCAACCATGTGGCCATCGGCCCGCAGTCGGGTGTCCTCAAGTCAGTACCCGACAACAGCCGCCTCATAGGCTCGCCGCCAATGGAAGAGAAGCCTTTCTTCCGCATGCAGGCCGTGATGCGCCGCATGCCCGACATGTACCGTGAGATTGGCGAGCTGAGAAAAGAAATAGAAGAACTGAAGAAACAGTTGAACAAGTAAAGACACACAGACAAACAGACAATAATGCTGAAACAAACGACACTGAAGGACAGTTTCTCACTGAATGGCAAAGGTCTGCACACGGGCCTCAACCTGACAGTGACATTCAATCCTGCACCCGAAAATCACGGATATAAGATTCAACGCACCGACCTTGAGGGGCAGCCCGTCATCGACGCGCATGCCGACAACGTGAGCGAGACCACCCGAGGCACGGTGGTGAGCAACGAAGACGGAGTCAAGGTCAGCACAATAGAGCATGCCATGGCGGCACTCTACGCTTCCGGCATAGACAACTGCCTCATACAGGTGAACGGACCTGAGTTCCCGATTCTCGACGGCAGTGCACGCTATTTCATCGACGGCATCGACAAGACCGGTGTCGTGGAGCAGGATGCAGACAAGGACATCTACACCATCAAGTCCAAGATCGAGTTCCGCGACGAGAAGTCCGGATCGTCCATCATCGTGCTGCCCGACGATGAGTTCGCCCTCAACGTCATGATTGCCTACAATTCCAAGATACTCTACAACCAGTATGCCACGCTTGAAGACATGAGCCGCTTCAAGGACGAGATTGCCGCTGCACGCACTTTCGTGTTCGTGCGCGAGATCGAGCCGTTGCTGCAGTTGGGGCTTATCCGTGGCGGAGACCTCGACAATGCCATCGTCATCTATGAGAAGCAGATGACGCAGGACAACTACGACAAGCTCGCCGACATCATGGGCGTGCCACACATGGATGCCTCCAAGCTGGGATACATCATGCACAAGCCGCTGACGTGGCCCAACGAGTGTGCACGCCACAAGCTGCTCGACCTCATCGGCGACCTGGCACTGATTGGCAAGCCCATCAAGGGACGCATCATTGCCACCTGTCCCGGACACACCGTGAACAACAAGTTCGCACGCGAAGTGCGCCGGCAGATACTCCTGCAGGCATAAAGCCCGTTGAAGAACAAGAATTTCAATCTACACATACACACATATCAAAGACTATGAGCGAGATCAGTCCATTGGCATACATCCATCCGGAGGCGAAAATCGGTGAAGGTTGCAAGATCGGCCCCTTCTGCTTCATCGACAGGAACGTCGAGATTGGCGACAACAACACATTGATGAACAACGTGTCGATCCACTACGGTGCACGCATCGGCAACGGCAACACGTTCTTCCCCGGTGCCAGCATCAGCACCGTGCCGCAAGACCTCAAGTTCCGGGGTGAAGACACCCTGGCCGTCATCGGCGACAACAACAGCATACGCGAGAACGTCACCATCAGCCGTGGCACCGCCGCCAAGGGCAAGACGGTCGTCGGCAGCAACAACCTCTTCATGGAGAACATGCACGTGGCTCACGACTGCATCATAGGCAGCGGCACCATCATCGGCAACTCCACGAAGTTTGGCGGCGAGGTGGTGGTCGACGACAATGCCATCATCAGTGCCGTGGTGCTCGTTCACCAGTTCTGCCACATCGGCGGCTATGTCATGATACAGGGAGGCTGCCGCTTCAGCAAGGACATTCCGCCGTTCATCATCGCCGGACGTGAGCCGACAGTCTATTCCGGCATCAACATCGTCGGGCTGCGCCGGCGCAACTACTCGAACGAACTCATCGAGAACATCCACAATGCCTACCGCATAATCTACCAGAGCGGCCTCAACACCACGGAAGCACTGAAGAAGGTGGAGGAGAGCATTGAGATGACCAAAGAAATACAGTACATTGCGGACTTCATTAAAGGCTCTGCACGCGGCATCATCCCGGGCGGGCGATAGAGATATATAAGAGGAGACAACAGCCATGATTTACAGGTTCACCATCATATCAGACGAGGTCGACGACTTCCTCCGCGAGATACAGATCAGTCCCGAAGCGACATTCCTGGATTTCCACAAAGCCATACTCAAGTCCGTGGGCTACGACGACAACCAGCTCACGTCCTTCTTTGTCTGCGACGAAGACTGGGGCAAGGAAGAAGAGATTACGCTCGAGGAGATGGACAGCAATTCAGACATCGACAACTACGTCATGTCCGACACCAAGATCGACGAACTGGTGGAAGACGAGAAGCAGAAGCTCATCTACGTCTTCGACTACATGACCGACCGCTGCTTCTTTGTCCAGCTGTCGGAGATCATCACCGGCAAGGACATCGAGACGCCGCGCTGCACCAGGAAAGAGGGTGTGCCGCCGCGCCAGACCGTGGACTTCGAGGAGGTCGAGAAGAAGCAGAAGCAGAAAGACCTTGACCTCGGCGAGGACTTCTACGGCGACCAGGGCTACAACGACGACGACATCGACCGCGACAGCTTTGAGGGCTTCGACAGCGGCAACGACACCACCTACGACAGCAGCGACATCTATTGACGCGCCGCCCACCTCACTCTCCGTGAAGCGAAACACGCTGATAGCACTCATCGGGCCCACGGGCGTGGGCAAGACAGACCTAAGTCTCGAATTGGCACGACGCTACCGCTGCGGTATCGTCTCTGCCGATTCGAGACAGATTTTTTCGGGCATCAGCATCGGCACGGCGGCACCTACGCCGGAACAGCTGCAGCAGGTCAGGCACTATTTCGTCCACACACTGCCGCTCGACGGCTACTACAGTGCCGCACGCTATGCCGACGAGGCTCTCTCGCTGCTCGACTCCACACTGTTCCCACGGAATCCCGTGGCTCTGCTCGCAGGCGGTTCCATGATGTACGTCGATGCCGTCTGCAACGGCATTGACGACATACCCACCATCACGCCGGACACGCGCCTGATGCTGCAGCAACGCTATGCCGAGGCGGGCATCGAGGCTCTGCGCGACGAGCTGCGTCTGCTCGACCCTGCCTATTACGCCCGTGCCGACCTGAAGAACCCCAAGCGCATTGTCCACGCCCTGGAGGTGTGCTACCAGACGGGACGGCCTTTCTCGTCGTTCCACACCGCCGCCAAGGCCGAGCGGCCATTCAATATCATCAAGATCGGGCTAAACCGCGAACGCGCGGAGCTGTTCCGGCGCATAAACAGTCGCGTGGATCTCATGATGCAGCAGGGACTGCTCGACGAAGCACGCCGCGTCTACCCCATGCGGCATCTCAACTCGCTCAACACCGTGGGCTACAAGGAGCTGTTCGCCCACATCGACGGGCTGTGTACCCTCGACGAAGCCGTCGAGAAGATCAAGAAGAACACCCGTGTCTATGCCAAGAAGCAGCTCACATGGTTCAAGCGCGATGCCGACATCCGCTGGTTCCATCCCGACGAGCGCGAACAGATAACCGGCTTCATCGAAGCCCGCCTGTCCGGCGTGCCGAATACCTGATTTTAGGTATTGCGCGTTTAGTCGCAAAATGTCTATCTTTGCGACGCAGCGACACTTACATTCAAAAACAATCAATAAAGACAAGAGAGCGGGAGGAAGAGACCATGCAGCACAAGTACAGAGAGACCGACAAACTGAGCGACCTGATCATAGACAACTACTCCATACTCATGGTGATGAGCCGCTTCGGCATATCGCTGGGCTTCGGCGACAAGAGCGTCCGTGAGGTGTGCCTGGGCCACGGCGTTGACTACCACACCTTCCTGGCAGTTGCCAACTTCATCAACGAGGGGCAGCAGGTCTATGATGCCGGCAGCGACAGCGAGGTGTCGCTCAGTGCGCTCATCGACTATCTCAAGAACGCCCACTCCTATTTCCTCGACTTCTCCCTGCCCGCACTGCGCCGCAAGCTCATCGAGGCACTCGACTTCTCCGACAAGGACAACGTCGGCATGCTCATACTGCGCTTCTTCGACGAGTATGCGCACGAGATACGCCGGCACATGGACTACGAGAACAAGGCCGTCTTCACATACGTCGAGCAACTGCTCTCCGGACACACCTCGGACAAGTACAACATCGTCTCCTTCAGCAGCAAGCACAACCGCATCGACGCGAAGCTGAAGGAGCTGAAGAACATCATCATAAAGTACTATCCCGAGCAGGGCAACAACAACCTCATGAACTCGGTCCTGTTCGACATCTTCAACTGCGAACAGGACGTGCTGACCCACTGCCGGGTCGAAGACTGCATGTTCGTGCCTATCGTGGCACGGCTGGAAAGGAAGCTCAGGGATGAACAGCAATAACGTGATAAAAGCCATCATCGCCTCCTCGTCGGCAATCGTGCGCAGCGGCCTTGCCGCCGTGCTCAAGCGCATGCCCGACATCCGCATCAACGCCATCGAGGTCAGCTCGGCAGAGTCCCTGCGGAGCTATGTCCGCATGCAGATGCCGGACCTGATCATCGTCGACCCGTTCATGGGCGGCTGGTTCGACCTCGCCGCCTTCAGGCAGGAAGCGGGCAGGGACACCGCCACCAAGTACGTGGCACTGCTGTGCAGCGTGGCAGACCCCGCCCAGCTGCGGAGCTACGACGAGACAATCTCCATCTACGACACCTACGACGCCATCTCCCTGAAACTCGAACAGCTGCTGAACCGCAGCGACGAGGAGACCGACAGGGACGAGAAGGAGATGCTGAGCCTGCGCGAGAAGGAAATCATCACATTCGTGGTCAAGGGACTGACCAACAAGGAGATAGCCGACAAGCTCAACCTATCCATCCACACCATCATCACCCACCGCCGCAACATCGCACGCAAGTTGCAGATACACACCCCCTCGGGTCTGACCATCTATGCCATCGTCAACAAGCTCGTCGAGCTTAAAGACATCGAAGGCAAAATCTGAAACCACACCTCACCGCCCCACGACCGCCACATGTCCCGCACGCGGGATATGCCGCACCGCACCGTCCGGAAGCCATGTTTGTGGACGTACAGCCACAAGTCTGTGGACGTACAGCCACAAATCTATGGACGTACAGCCACAGAACCTATGGACGTACAGCCACAGAACCTATGGACG
>CAVDAU010000002.1:0-28535 GCA_963607015.1 Streptococcaceae bacterium | reverse complement strand
GACAACATTTTATATACGCAAGCACCGCTTTCAGTCTTTTTGCCGAAAAAAAATAGTTCACTGTGATGTCCGCTCGCTGTGGCCTATACCGATCATACGGAAATATCAATAACTTTACGCCTCATTTTTTTTGCGTTGGATGTCGGGTGTACTCACAATTCTATCACATAAAACGCGACACGCTTAACGTAGAACGTTCACTGCCATGAGAATGTCGGAAGAACCTGAAAAGTCCAAGCCATTTCAAAAGGAAGAGCCGTGGCGTTCACAGACGGCTGTCCAACTTTGTGCCGTTTTGTTTTGCAATTTCGTCTTTTCCGTCTACATTTGTGGTCACGATTTAAATTAACTTTAAAAACAGAAATTATCATGGACAAAGTAGAAAAACCCTATGTAGTAGGCATTGACATAGGCGGTACAAACACAGCATTCGGCATTGTAGACGCTCGCGGCAACGTTGTGGCATCGGACTCAATACCAACCGGCAACTACGACAAACCCGAGGACTATGTTGCAGCTGTCTGCAAGGGTCTCGAGAAACTGCTCGAAGCCAACGGCGGCAAACAGAAGGTGAAGGGCATCGGCGTGGGTGCGCCAAATGCCAACTACTATACCGGCAACATCGAGAATGCGGCAAACCTGCCCTGGAAAGGCATTGTCCCGCTGGCACGCCTCTTTGAGGACTGCCTCGGCATACCTACAGCCATCACCAACGATGCCAACGCTGCAGCCATGGGCGAAATGCAGTACGGAGCCGCACGAGGCATGAAGAACTTCATCATGATTACCCTCGGCACAGGCGTGGGCAGCGGAATCGTCATCAACGGACAGCTGGTCTACGGCTGCGACGGCTTTGCAGGAGAGCTTGGCCACGTCACGATGAGACGCGAGAACGGCCGCCTCTGCGGATGCGGACGCTACGGCTGTCTCGAGGCTTACTGTTCTGCCAACGGCGTGGCACGCACGGCACGCGAGAAGCTGACCTCAAGCACGGAACCGAGTCTGCTTCGCAACATTCCCGCAGAGAGCATCACGTCGAAGGACGTATATGATGCAGCTGTCAAGGGCGACAAGCTGGCGATAGACATCTTCAACTTCACCGGCGAGATGCTCGGCGAGGCTTTTGCAGACTTCATCGCATTCAGCAGCCCCGAGGCCATCGTCCTGTTCGGCGGTCTGGCAAAGTCGGGCAAGTTCATCTTCGATCCGCTGAAGAAGTCGCTCGACGCACACGTCATGCCCATCTTCAAGGACAAGGCCAAGCTCCTGCCCTCTGAACTGCCGTCGGCAGATGCCGCAATCCTCGGCGCAAGCGCGTTGGCATGGGAGCTGCGCGACCTCGACGCTCCGCAGATCTGAGACAGTACAGACACACACGGTCAAACCGTACCAAAGAGGCTGTGCATCCCGCAGTGGATGCGCAGCCTCTTTCGTTGAAGGCACTGCCACCCGTGGAAACAAAAATTCCCCACCCCGCAAAGACGGAGTGAGGAATCACGGATGTTTTGTTTGTGGAGCTGGAGGGGTTTGAACCCTCGTCCAAACAGGGAAACCATAAGCTTTCTACATGCTTATCTTTGACTTCGGTTTTCGTGCAGCGGCAGAACCAAAGCCATCAACCGCTGCCTTATCCTCCAAAATTTCATCAACGGCGCGAGGCCGCCGCAGACTATCTCCGATTTGACTGCACCACCTGACGGGAGGGCTTCGGAGCCAGAGCTTCCCGGTGATGTCTTGTCCCACCACCTTGTGGAGGGATTAAGCCCGACTTACTATACTTCGGTCAGGCAGCAAGAGCGTAGTTATTCTCGCCAGATAATTGTTGAGAGCTGATATTCAAGTGCCAGCATCACGATGCACTGCATGCTTACTTACCTTTTCTGCCTGCTGTCAAAGCCGGTCAGCCCCAGGTGTTCAAATGTCCATACCGCTGTATTTACATGGCGCAAAGTTACGCGCTTTTTCGTATTTCCCCCTATATTTCGCAGGATTTTATGTATGTTTGCATGTGCAAAAAAAACATACAGACTAATGAAAGACGTTACAAGACGCGTGCTGACACTGGCACTGCTCCTGCTCACGCTTGCGGCAGCGGCGAAAGCACAGAGTGCCGATGACAACATAACAGTGGTGACTCCGGAGGCGTTCCTGACGGGAATGGAGCAGGACGGCAACGCCGTGGCTCTCGACGTGAGGCGGCCGTCGGAGTTCTCGGAAGGACACATAGCAGCGGCTCTGCAGCTCAACTGGCTCGACAAAGCCACATGGCAGAACGGCATGAAGTGCCTCAGCAAGGAACCGACATACTACGTCTACTGCCGCAGCGGCAGACGATCGCACGAGGCGGCGGCAGACATGACGGAGCGCGGCTTCAAGGTGGTGGAGCTGGAAGGCGGAATACTGAACTGGCAGTCGCACGGCATGCCCGTCGACAAGGAAGAATGACGGGAGACCTGATAGCCATCATCGGCCCCACGGCATCGGGCAAGACAGAGCTTGCAGCCCGACTTGCCGGCAGGCTCGGCACCGAGGTCATCAGCGGCGACAGCCGACAGGTCTACCGCCGTATGGACATCGGCACAGGCAAGGATCTGAAGGACTACACCGTGGACGGACACAGCGTGCCGTACCATCTAATAGACATCGCGGAACCCGGGACGCGGTACAACGTCTGTCAATACCAACAGGATTTTCTGAACGCCTACAACGACATGCGGCGGCGCGGACTTGTGCCCGTGCTGTGCGGCGGGTCGGGGCTTTACGTGGAGTCGGTGCTGCGCGGCTACAGGCTGCCGACCGTGCCGGAGAACAAGGAGCTGCGTGCCTCGCTCGAGGGCAAGTCACTACAGGAGCTGACGGAGATCCTGAAGCAGTACAAGACGCTCCACAATACAACCGACACGGACACCGCCAAGCGTGCCGTCCGCGCCATTGAGATTGAGGAGTACTACCGCCATGCGCCTGTCGAGGAGATGGCGTTCCCGAAGCTCGACGCACTGGTCGTGGGCGTGGACATAAGCCGCGAACTGCGACGCGAGAAGATAAGCCGGCGGCTCAGACAACGGCTGGACGAGGGCATGGCAGATGAGGTCAGGGGACTGCTTGCCGAGGGCATCAGTGCCGAAGACCTGATATACTACGGACTGGAGTACAAGTACGTGACGCTCTACGTCACCGGCCGCCTGACCCGCGAGGAGATGTTCGTCAGGCTCGAGACCGCCATACACCAATTTGCCAAGCGGCAGATGACGTGGTTCAGGGGCATGGAACGCCGTGGCGTGGACATTCACTGGATCGGCGCGACACTGCCGATGGAGCAGAAGATAGAAAGGATAATGGATTTGATGGACAGACAATCACAGTAAAGAGATATGTTGGAACTGAAAGACAACAAGACGGGCAACTTCTTCCTGATGGCGGGGCCATGTGTCATCGAAGGCGAGGACATGGCAATGAGGATAGCCGAGAAGTGCCGCGACATAACAGACCGCCTCAACATCCCCTACATCTTCAAGGGGTCGTACCGCAAGGCAAACCGCTCGCGAATAGACAGCTTCACGGGCATCGGCGACGAGAAGGCCCTGAAGATTCTCGACAAGGTGCGCCGCACGTTCGGCATCCCCGTGGTGACAGACATACACGAGAGCCGCGAGGCAGCCATGGCGGCAGAGTATGTGGACGTGCTCCAGATTCCCGCTTTCCTGTGCCGGCAGACCGACTTGCTTGTGGCGGCGGCACGCACGGGCAAGACCGTGAACATCAAGAAGGGGCAGTTCCTGTCGCCCGAGTCCATGAAGTATGCCGCGCAGAAGGTTGTCGACGCGGGCAACGACGACGTGATGCTGACCGACAGGGGCACGATGTTCGGCTATCAGGACCTGATTGTCGACTTCCGCAGCATTCCGAAGATGCAGTCATTAGGCTTCCCCGTGGTGCTCGACTGCACACATTCCCTGCAACAGCCCAACCAGACAGGCGGAGTGTCGGGCGGCATGCCCCGGCTCATAGAGACCATTGCCCGAGCCGGTGTCGCCGTGGGTGCCGACGGGCTGTTCATGGAGACGCACGAAGACCCTCAGGCAGCCAAGAGCGACGGAGCCAACATGCTGCGGCTGAATCTGCTCGAGGAGCTGCTCGGAAAACTGGTAAGAATACGTCAAGCCATCATGTAAACACAAGACAATGAACACTGCACATTTCATCAAGAGAGCATCACTGACGCTCATGACACTGCTGTGCGCCATGAGCGTCGCCGCACAGCAACTGCCGGACATACCGACGGACACGACGGTGCGCATCGGCCGTCTCGACAACGGCCTCACCTACTACATCCGCCACAACGACAAGCCCGAACACCGCGTGGACTTCTACATAGCGCAGAAGGTAGGCTCCATTCTCGAGGAGCCGAGGCAGAGAGGACTGGCGCACTTCCTCGAGCACATGGCGTTCAACGGCACCAAGAATTTCCCCGGCGACGAGCGCGGCAAGGGCATCGTGGACTGGTGTGAGAGCAAGGCCATCAAGTACGGCACCAACCTAAACGCCTACACCAGCGTCGACGAGACCGTGTACAACATAAGCAACGTCCCGAGCGGCGACGAGAATGTCCTTGACTCCTGCCTGCTGATACTGCACGACTGGAGCAACTTCATCCTGCTCAAGGACAGCGAGATCGACAAGGAGCGCGGCGTGATACGCGAGGAGTGGCGGTCGCGCAACAGCGGACTGATGCGCATCTACACCGACGCACAGAGCACGATGTATCCCGACTCCAAGTATGCCGACTGCATGCCGATAGGCAGCATCGACGTCATCAACAACTTCCCGTATCAGGACTTGCGCGACTACTACGACACGTGGTACCGCCCCGAGCTGCAGGGCATCATCATCGTCGGCGACATTGACGCGGACGAGGTGGAGGGCAAGATAAAGACCCTGTTCAGCGACATACCGAAAAGCCATGGGAAGCCCGAGCGCACATACTATCCCGTGGCAGACAACGACGAACCCATCATATATATAGGAAGCGACAAGGAGCTGTCGACACCCAACATCCAGCTCTACTTCAAGCACGCCGCCACGCCCGACTCCGTGAAAGGCAACATGAGCTACCTCGTGCAGCAGTATGTGCTCGACATGGCAACGGCGATGCTCGGCGCACGTTTCGACGAGCTGACGCAGAGTCCGGAGCCGCCGTTCACCGATGCCGGTGCCGGCTATGGCGACTACTTCCTGTCGAAGACGGAGCAGGCGTTCAACGTCACCGTCGTCTGCAAGGGAGACGGAGTGCGGACGGCACTCGGCAGTGCGCTCGCGGAGATAGAGCGGATGAGACGCTACGGCTTCAGCGAATCGGAGTATGTGCGTGCACGCGCCAACTACCTGCAGGCCCTGGAATCGGCATACATGGAGCGCGCCAACAGGCGCAACGCCAACTACGTCAACGACTGCATACAGCACTTCCTCAACGCCGAACCGCTCATCAGCACGGAGGACGAGTACCGCATCATGACCGCCATTGCCAACCAAATTCCGCTTGAGGCCGTCAACAGCGTGGCGCAGGGACAGCTGCTGACGGAGAAGAACCGCGTGGTCTTCATTGCCGTGCCCGACGCCGACCTTGCCGCGTGTCCCGCACGGGACGAGGTGCAGGCCATGCTCGGCGGCATGGACAGCCTCGATGTCCTGCCCTACGAAGACAAGGTGAGCGACGAGCCTCTCATGGCGGCAGTGCCGCAGGGCGGCAGCATCGTGTCCGAGAGCAGCGACATCTACGGCACCACGCGGCTGACGCTGGGCAACGGCGTGACCGTCTACATCAAGCCGACCGACTTCAAGGACGACGAGATAATCATGCGCGCCGTCAGCCCCGGCGGCACGTACATGTATCCGGACAGCGAGGTGCTGGACGCCACATACCTCAGCCGCCTCGGAGCCATCGGCGGACTTGGCAACTTCAGCCGGACGGAGCTGACGAAGGTGCTGGCGGGCAAGAACGCATCGGTCGGCGCGTCGGTGGTGGCACTGCGGGAGACCGTCGACGGCAGCTGCTCCCCGAAAGACTTCGAGACGCTGATGCAGCTGACCTACCTGACCTTCACCGCCCCGCGCAGGGACGACGACGCATTCCGCTCGTTCAAGAGCCGCACGCGCACCGAACTCATCAACAGCGAGGCCGACCCGATGAGCACGCTGTCGGACACGCTGCAGACGGTGATGTACGGCGACAACCCGCGACTTCTGTTCATGCACCCCGACATGGTCGACAGCATCAGCTACGACCGCGCCCTCCGGATGTATGCCGACCGCTACGGCGACGCCACGGACTTCACGTTCTACTTCGTGGGCAACATCAGTCCGGAGACGGCACGGCCGCTCATAGCCGCCTACCTCGGCAGCCTGCCCGCCCGCGGACGGCACGACGTGACACCCGAGCGCGACGTGGACATCATCCCCGGCACGCGCACCAAGGAATACGCCAAGCACCTGCAGACACCGATGGCGACGACCGTCATGATCCACAGCGGCGGCATGGCATACAGCATGCGGAACAGCCTGCTGATGAGCATCCTGACGCAGGCACTCGACATGGACTTCGACAGCGAGATACGCGAGAAGGAGAGCGGCACCTACGGCGTCAGCAGCAACGGATCGCTGAGCAAGTTCCCCAAGCAGCAGGCAGTGCTCCAGATCGTCTACCAGACCGACCCCGGGAAGAAAGACCGGCTGAACGCCATGATCGACGGCATCGTGGGCGACATGGCGAAGAACGGCCCCACCGAAGAGCAGATGCAGAAGATCCGGAGCTACATGCTGAAGCGGCACGCCGACAACCTGAAGGAGAACAGCTACTGGCTGCAGGCCATCGACGAACGGCTCTACACGGGAGTGGACTTCACCGAAGGCTATGAGGACATGATCCGCGGCTTCACGCCGCAGGATGTCCGCGACTTCGCCGCGAGCCTCGTGGGCCAGGGCAACAAAGTCACCGTGGTGCTGACCGACGGCAACGGCGACTGACCCCTCCCCCCGACGGCGGCACCGCCCGCCACCGACCATCACTGCCCCGATTGCGCGACAGACTTCAAGTCCGCAGTCGGGGCTTTCTGTGTCCGCTCTCCACGGTGCCAAAACGGGTGATGCGCATCAACCGTTTTACTACCGAGCAAAAAAAACTGCTGTGCTCCGCGCAAGATTTCGCGCAAGGCGGGATTTATAGCAGTAGAACAACAACTTAAAATCACAGAAACAATGGACAGATTCAGACTCATGGCCTGCGTCCTCGGGCTTTCCGCCCTGGCCTGCACGGTGCAATCGTGCACGGAGGACGACGACGACACCGACATCACACTGCTGCGGCCGACCGCACTGGTGACTGTGCGTCCCGCCGGCGACGGCACGTTCACCCTTCAGCTTGACGACACGACAACCCTCTCTCCGTCGAACATGAAGTCCTCGCCCTACGGCGACAAGAAGGTGCGCGCGCTGGTCAACTACACGGAAGAAAGCAGCAGCGGAAGCAGCGGAAGCACCCGCAGCGTTCACGTCAATTGGATGGACAGCATCCGCACCAAGGCACCCGTCCCCGACCTCGGGACGGAGAACGACTCAAAATACGGAGACGATGCCGTCGAGATTGTCAAGGACTGGGTGACGGTGGCGGAAGACGGGTACCTGACACTGCGCGTCCGCACACTGTGGGGCACGGGCGGCAACAAGCACTACATCAACCTCCTGACAGGCGCGAACGCCGACGATGCCTACGAGCTGGAGCTGCGCCACGACGCCAACGGCGACACGGGCAGCATCATGGGCGACGCGCTGGTTGCCTTCGACCTCAACGACCTGCCGAGAAAGGACGGCCGGGACGTGAAGCTGAAGCTCAGCTGGAAATCATTCAGCGGAAAGAAGTCCGCCGAGTTCGACCTCCATCTGCACGCTGCGGAGCTGACGGACTGTGCCGCGAGCATGGAACACACAAGGAGCGTGGAATAAAAAAAGGAAAAATCTTCGGCTCCCCATGCAAGATTTCCGCCAAGCGGGGTTTAATGGGGTGAGAGCTCTCGAGGAAAAGACAAGTAACTAACAATAAAAAAAAGAAGAGAAATGAGACGAATGAAATTCATCAAGTTGGCAGCTGTGGCACTGTGCTGCGTATGCGGAATGACCCTTGCATCGTGTGACAAGGACGACGACCCGAAGACAACATCAAAGCTGAAGTTCAGCACCGAGAAGGCGGAAGTCGCCGTCGGCAAGACAGCCGACGTCACCGTGAGCGGCGGAACGGAGGCCTACACCGCCAAGTCGAGCGACGCAACGATAGCGACCGTAGCGGTCAGCAAGAGCGTCATCACGGTGACCGGCGTAAAGGCAGGCACGGCAACAATCACGGTGACCGACAAGAACAAACTGACCGGAACGGTCTCGGTCACGGTGAAGTAAACATATCCGGAAAGCAGTTCTTCATTGGACGATGGCGCGGGTTTCAGTCTTGGGACTCGCGTCATCATCAGTATAGAAATGAGCAAGATTGCCTTGATGACCCCGAACGGGACAGACAACGAGGAGACGCTGGCACGCCTGATTGCCGACGGCGACGGGCAGGCAATGCGCACGCTCTACGGCCGGTACGTCAGGTATCTCTCCGCCGTCTGCTCACGATACATCCGCAACGACGAGGACATAAAGGACATTCTTCAGGATGCCTTCCTGAAGATTTTCTCCTCGATAGGCTCGTTCGAATATCGCGGCGACGGATCGCTGAAAGGCTGGATGATGCGGATTGTGCTGAACGAAACCCTGAGTTTCATCAAGCGCAACAGCCGCCTGGACCTCGTGGAACTCAATCCGGAAGAGACGAACATCCCCGACGAAGAGCCGGAAACGGAGGGAATTCCGCCGGCGGTCATCCACTCCATGATACGCGACCTGCCCGACGGCTACAGGACAATCTTCAACCTCTATGTCATCGAAGAGAAGAGCCACAAGGAGATAGCGGAGCTGCTCGGCATCAAGGAAAACTCCTCCGCCTCGCAGCTGCACAGGGCCAAGGCCATGCTGGCCGAGAAGATCGATAAGTATAACGCACTCAATTCAATGTCCGTATGGAAGACGACTGGTTAAAAGACATTCACGACAGGATGGCAGACTATGAGACCGACGAGCCTTGTGGTCTGTGGGACGGCATCTGCGAAGCATGGCAGCGGGAAGAGGAGGCGAAAGCCGCCGGTCGCAGAAGATCCGTGGCGGTGCGGCTGTGGACAAGACGGGTGGCGGCAGCTGCGGCAACGGTCGCGCTCGTCATTTCAATAGGTCTATATATAAAAGGATATAGGGAGCGCACATCAGACTTTCAGGCTACGGCAGCCCTCGGGACGACGGGAGCCATAGCGGAAGACATCGCCGCAGACTCTCGGGACGCTTCCGGGGACAAGCCGACTGTGCCGGCAAAGGATGCGGACTTCGTGATGCGGAGAAAAGGACAACCGGCAGCAGCCGTCCCGAACACAGGGACAGCTGCGGAGGCTGTCGCCGACAGCATCCCCGAGACAGGACAAAGCGCACCCAAGGAAACGCCCGACGCTCGTCAGCACAAACAGCAGCGACACCGCGACATAAGCACTCGGAACACCCGCAGGAACAACCATTATATTGCGCAAGCCGGCAACGGCAACGGCGGTTCGGGAAGGCTCTCCTTCGGCGTGTTCACCACGGGAAGCACCGGAGCGGCACTCAGCAGCAAGTCTGCGGGCGACACCATGGTGCAGGGCATCGGCCCCGACGAAGCGGCATGGGAAGACAGCCCCATGCTCGGCATCCTCCTCTACAATCAGGGCAAGGAGGTGAAGACCGACATAAAACACCGTCTGCCGGTCAGGGCGGGCATCTCGGTGGCATACAGGATAAACAGGCGGCTCAGCATAGAAAGCGGCATCACCTACACCAACCTCACGTCCGACATTCGCGAAGGCAGCGAGAGCCACTACTTCACGGGCGAACAGACACTCCACTATGTCGGCATACCGCTCCGTGCGAGATACAGGCTCGCATCGTGGAAGAAGTTCGAGCTGTATGCCTCGTCGGGACTGCTCGCGGAGAAGTGCGTGGCAGGCACGATTGAGAAAGAATATGTCCTCAACAACCGGGTCGGGAAGAAAGAAACTCAAGACCTTGACGCGAAGCCGTTCCAGCTGTCCGTCAATGCCGCCGCCGGTGTGCAGTACAACATCTCGTCTTCGGCAGGACTTTATGCCGAGCCGGGCATCAGCTATCACTTCGACGACGGGACTTCCTTAAGGACGGTCTACAAGGACAGACCGCTGAATTTCGGACTGAATCTCGGGCTGCGGTTCACCGTCGGGAAGTAGATGCGGCAGGCGTGCCGCGTCGGTGCGGGAAGAATATTTTGCCGAGTGTATGGCGTGATGACGGCGTTTGCACTATCTTTGCGCGCACAATCACGTTAATGTTTTTTCGGCATACGGCAATGAAGGACTTCCTGAAACACACGCTGGCAACCATCGTAGGAGTGATTGCCGCAGTACTCATACTCACATTCGCAGCCGTCATGGGACTGCTCGGCATGGCATCGTCGGGCAGCACACAGACCGTAACGACAGACAACTCGCTGCTGATGCTCGACCTCGACGGCACGCTCGTGGAGCGCGACGAGTCCACCCTCTTGGACTATTTCTACGCACAACTGACAGGCGACGACGAGACGGCATACGGGCTTGACGAGATCCTCGGAGCAATAGACAGAGCGCGGACAGACAGCAACATCCGCGGCATTTACCTTCAGGCAGGGACGCTCGACGCACAGCCTGCGTCGCTTGAAGCCATACGCCATGCGCTGGTGAAGTTCAAGGACAGCGGCAAGTTCATCGTGGCCTATGCCGACAACTACGAGCAGTCGCTCTACTATGTGTCGTCCGTGGCAGACGAAGTGATACTCAATCCCAAAGGAATGCTCGACCTGCACGGGCTGGCAGGAGAGGTCATGCTCTACCGCGACCTGATGGACAAGCTCGGCATAAGGATGGAGATATTCAAGGTCGGCACTTTCAAGTCGGCAGTGGAGCCGTACACGCTTGACCACATAAGCGATGCCAACCGCGAGCAGATCGATGCCTACATGGGAGCCATGTGGAACCGCATGACCGAGGACATGGCAGCGTCGCGCGGACTGACGGCAGAGCGCGTTGACGAGCTGGCAGACAGCGGACTCGCGTTCGGTCTGGCGGAAGAGACCGTGAGATGCGGACTGGTGGACACGCTGATGTATAAGATTGACGTGCGCGACCACCTGAAGTCGCGCCTTGGCAAGGACAAAGACGACGACTTGGTGATGTACGATATATATGAGATGCAGAACACCGTCGCCGGCACGAAAGACAAGAGTGGCGACGTCATTGCCGTCTACTACGCAGCGGGCGAGATTGACGGCACCGACATCATGGGCGGCGGCAACGGCATTGTGTCGGACAAGGTCGTGCGCGACATTCGCCGCCTGCAGGAGGATGACAACGTGCGTGCCGTGGTTCTGCGCGTCAACTCTCCCGGCGGCAGTGCATACGGGTCTGAACAGATATGGCACGCCCTGTCGCAGCTGAAAGAGAAGAAACCGCTCGTGGTGTCTATGGGCGACTATGCCGCATCGGGAGGCTACTACATCAGCTGTGTTGCCGACAGCATCGTGGCAGAGCCGACGACACTGACCGGTTCGATAGGCATATTCGGCATGATGCCCGACTTCAGCGGGCTGACAGGCAAGCTCGGCATCAACATAGACGCAGTCACTACAAACCGCTATGGCGACATGGGCAATCCGTTCCGCAGGATGACAGAAGGCGAGAAAGCCATGATGCAACGCTATGTCAACGACGGCTATGACCTGTTCCTGACACGTTGCAGCGACGGACGGCACATGACGAAAGAGGACATAGACAAGGTGGCGCAAGGGCGCGTCTGGACAGGCGACATGGCTCTGCGGCTCGGGTTGGTCGACAAGCTCGGAGGTCTTGACGAGGCCATAAGCATGGCAAAGAGCATGAGCGGAGCGGAGCAGTACACGGTGATGAGCTATCCCGAACCCGAAGATGACATGATGAGCCTCATACTCGGCAGCGGAAAGTATATCAGGCAACGCATTGCAGGCAGCGGCATCAAGGGCGATGCCGCGAGACTGTATGACGACATAAAGGCATTGGGCGGAATAGGTTCGTTGGATCGTCTGCAGGCACGAATGCCTTTCGATATAAGGATTAAGTGAAACGCCAAGCACACTGAAGAGGAAGTTGGACAGCACCCGTCAGCATACAGCCGTTCACCGGTGGCTTCTGCCACTGTCGTGGATATACGGAGCAGTAATGTGGCTCCGCAACAAGCTGTTTGACCTCGGCGTGCTGCCGCAGCGCAGCTTCCCTGTGCCGACGATATGCGTCGGCAATCTTGCCGTCGGCGGCACAGGCAAGACACCGATGACCGAATACCTGATACGTCTGCTGACCGGCAAGGGACTGCGCGTCGCGACGCTCAGCAGGGGCTATGGGCGCAGCACACGGGGCTTCAGGCTCGTGACCGCCGACAGCACGGCTGCCGAGGTCGGCGACGAACCACGGCAGATGAAGCGGAAGTTCCCCGACATCACGGTGGCTGTGTGTGAAGACCGCTGCCACGGCATTGAGCAGCTATTGTCAACCGGCAACCGGCAGAAGACAGACGTGATACTGCTCGACGATGCTTTCCAACACCGGTATGTGCGTGCCGGACTGAACATCGTGCTGACAGACTACAACCGTCCGTACAGCCGCGACGCACTGTTGCCTGCGGGTCGTCTGCGCGAGAGCAGAAGCGGAGCAGGCAGGGCGCAGATGGTGGTGGTGACGAAGTGCCCCGACCAAATGCAGGAGCACGAGCGGCAGAGCATGCGCAGTGAGCTGAAGCCGGATGTCGGCCGGCAGCTCTACTTCAGCCGCATAAAGTATGAAGGCGAAGTAAGCGCAAGGGACATACTGCTGCTCACGGGCATAGCAGACCCCATACCGCTGGAACAGCATCTGCGGGCTACAGGAGCGCGTGTGCACACACTCCGCTTCCCCGACCACCACCGCTTCAGCGACAAGGATATGCAGCTGATTGCCCGCACATTTCACGGCATTGACAGCAGCGACAAGCTGATAGTCACCACCGAGAAAGACGCGCAACGGCTGGCGGATGCGTGGAGCACAATGCCACCGGACATAGATGCCGACAGCATCAGGACACTGCCCATAAGCACGGAAATAACGGGAGGAGAACAAGAAACGTTTAACAAAAATATATTGAGCTATGTTAGAGAAAATTCAAGAAACAGCAGCATTCCTGAAAGCAAGAATGACCACAAGTCCTGACACCGCCATAATCCTTGGCACCGGACTCGGAGGACTGTCAAAAGAGATTACCGACAAGACCGCCATTGCATACAGCGACATACCCAACTTCCCCGTGTCGACGGTCGAGGGGCACAAGGGCAGGCTGATATTCGGCAAATTAGGACAGAAAGACATCATTGCCATGGAGGGACGCTTCCACTACTACGAGGGCTACACCATGCAGCAGGTGACATTCCCCGTCCGCGTGATGCGCGAGCTTGGCATAAAGACGCTGTTCGTGTCCAACGCCAGCGGCGGCACCAACCCCGACTTCAGCATTGGCGACCTGATGATAATCACAGACCAGATCAACTACATGCCGGAGAACCCGCTCCACGGCCCTAACATCGACTACGGCCCGCGCTTCCCGAGCATGCACGACGTCTACGACCACGAGCTTGTGAAGAAAGCCGATGCCATCGCGGCAGAGAAGGGCATAAAGGTGCAGCACGGCGTATATCTCGCCACCCAAGGCCCCACGTTCGAGACACCGGCAGAGTACCGCATGTTCCGCATCTGGGGAGCCGATGCCGTTGGCATGAGCACCGTGCCCGAGGTTATCGTGGCGGTACACTGCGGCATAAAGGTGTTCGGCATGTCGGTCATCACCGACCTCGGAGTGGACGGCAAGATCGTTGAGGTGACGCACGAAGAGGTGCAGAAGGCTGCCGCAGCCGCAGAGCCGAAGATGATGGACATAATGCGCGAAATGATAAACCGCGCCTGAGACCATACCATTATATATGTATATATACGCCACACCATGCGAACAGAGATATCCACACTGGGGCAGTACGGACTGATACGCCACCTGACCGAGGGCATTGAGCCGCAACAGCCGACGACGCTGCACGGCATTGGCGACGATGCCGCCGTGCTGTCGCCGCCGGCAGAGGGCAAGCGCACGCTGCTCACCACGAGCCTGATGCTCGAAGGCATTGACTTCGACCTTGTCTACACACCGCTGAAGCACCTCGGCTACAAGTCGGCAATAGCGACATTCTCGAACATCTATGCCATGAACGGCACGCCCACGCAGGTGACAGTGGCACTGGGAATATCGCGCCGCTTCTCCGTGGAGGACATGGAGCAGCTCTATGCCGGCATACGCCTGGCGTGCGAGGACTACGGTGTCGACATCGTGGGCGGAGAGACCAAGTCCTCGCTGACAGGACTTGCCGTGAGCGTGACGTGCATGGGCTGTGCCGACGACGGCAAGATTGTCTACCGCAGCGGAGCGTGCAACACGGACCTGATCTGCTGCAGCGGCAATCTTGGAGCCGCATACATGGGACTGCAACTGCTGGAGCGCGAGAAGACGGCACTGAAGGATGCGGGCGGCGACGTGCAGCCCGACTTTGCCGGACGCGAGTACATACTCGAGCGGCAGCTCAAGCCCGAGGCCCGGCGCGACATCATCGGCAAGCTGGCAGAAGCCGGCATACAGCCCACGTCGATGATTGACATCAGCGACGGATTGGCATCGGAGCTGATGCACATCTGCAAGCAGAGCAACGTCGGCTGCCGCGTCTATGAAGACCGCATCCCGATAGACTACCAGACAGCGGTAATGGCGGAAGAACTGAACATGAACCTCACCACCTGTGCGCTGAACGGCGGCGAAGACTACGAGCTGCTCTTCACCGTGCCCATAAGCTGCAACGAGCGGCTCAAGGAGCTGGACGACGTGCACCTGATAGGACACATCACGAAGCCGGAGACGGGCTGTGCGCTGATAACGCGCGACGGTCAGGAGTTCGAGCTGAAGGCGCAGGGATGGAAGCAGGACGGAGACAAATGACAGAGGAGAAGATGCCCATGAACCCTGACAGCCGCCCGTCGGTGTTCCTCATATATACGGGAGGAACCATCGGCATGATTGCCAACCCCGCCACGGGAGCGTTGGAGACATTCAACTTCGAGTATCTGTTGCAGCACGTGCCGGAGCTGAACCGTTTCGACTACAAGATTGACTCGTATCAGTTCGACCCGCCCATCGATTCTTCTGACATGGAGCCTACGCTGTGGGCAAAACTGGTGAACATCGTCGCCAAGAACTACGACCGCTACGACGGCTTCGTCATCCTTCACGGAACAGACACCATGGCCTACACCGCCTCAGCCCTCAGCTTCATGCTCGAGAACCTGTCGAAGCCCGTGATACTCACCGGATCGCAGCTGCCCATCGACGCACTGCGCACCGACGGCAAGGAGAACCTGATAACCTCCATCGAGATCGCGGCAGCCAAGCATCCCGACGGCACGGCCATCGTGCCGGAGGTGTGCATCTTCTTCGAGAACAAGCTGATGCGCGGCAACCGCACCACCAAGATCAACGCCGAAAACTTCAACGCCTTCCGCTCGTTCAACTACCCTGCCCTGGCTCAGGTGGGCATACACATTCGCTACAACGAGCCGTACATCCGCAAGCCCGACCCGGGCCGGCAGCTCAAGGCGCACTATCTCTACGACAGCAACATCGTCATGCTCACGCTCTTCCCCGGCATCGGCAGGAACATCGTCAGCTCCGTGCTTCACGCGCCGGGGCTGCGTGCCGTGGTGTTCAAGACCTACGGCAGCGGCAATGCGCCGCAGAAGCCGTGGCTCATCACGATGCTGCGGGAAGCGACAAGCCGCGGCATCGTGATACTGAACATTTCGCAATGCCAGAGCGGACGCGTGGAGATGGAGCGGTATGAGACCGGACGGCAGCTGTTGGAGGCGGGGGTCATCAGCGGCTACGACAGCACGCCGGAGAGCGCGGTCACGAAGCTCATGTTCCTCCTCGGACACGGACTCGGCTCCGAAGAAATCCGCCGGGTGATGTCGTCGGACATCGCCGGGGAGATCACCAGGGACTGACCTGCCGCCGACCGGAGGGTCTGCCGGTCACTGTATTCCGCGTTCGCGGAGCTTCAGCTGCCAGTTCCATGCCGAGCGCAGCGTGTCCTCAAGACCGGCTTCGGCCTTCCATCCCAAGACCTTGTTGGCCCTCTCCGGATCGGCCCACACCTGCTCGATGTCTCCCGCGCGGCGGCCTGCTATGCGGTAGTTCAGCTTCACGCCCGTGGCTTTCTCGAACGTATCGATCAGCTCGAGCACCGACACTCCGCGTCCGGTGCCGATGTTGAACACCTCAACCTTGTCGTCCTGCTTGCGGTCCACGATGCGGCGTATGGCGCAGACGTGCGCCTTTGCCAGGTCGACGACGTTTATGTAGTCGCGGATGCACGATCCGTCGGGCGTGCTGTAGTCGTCGCCGAAGACGCTGAGCTGTTCGCGTATGCCGATGGCCGTCTGCGTGAGATAGGGAATGAGATTCTGCGGCACGCCGTTGGGCAGCTCGCCTATGAGTCCTGACGGGTGTGCGCCGATCGGGTTGAAGTAGCGCAGCAGGATGCTCGCCACGGGTGCTCCCGATGCCACGTCGTCGCGGATGATTTCCTCACAGATCTGCTTGGTGTTGCCGTAGGGGCTTTCGGCCTTCTTTATCGGTGCGTCCTCGGTCACCGGCAGAATGTCGGGCTGTCCGTAGACGGTGCACGAGGAGGAGAAGACGATGCCCTCCACGCCGTGGCGCGGCATGAGGTCGAGCAGGTTTATCAGCGAGTTCAGGTTGTTGCGATAGTAGAGCAGCGGTTTCTGCACCGACTCGCCCACGGCCTTGCTGGCTGCGAAGTGGATGATGGCGCGTATGCCGGCATACTTGCCGAACACGCCCCCGAGTGCCTCCGTGTCGAGGCAGTCCACCCGTTCAAAGGCAGGGCGCACGCCCGTGATCTGCTCTATGTGGTCGACAACGTCGGCACGCGAATTTGACAAGTTGTCCACGATGACCACTTCATAGCCTGCGTTCTGCAGCTCCACGACGGTGTGCGAGCCGATGAAGCCCGTGCCTCCCGTCACCAATATTCTCTCTTTCATCTCCTGAAGTCCTGTATGATTTTAAGTGTTTCTGTTTCGTTCCCGATCTCCGCACTCGTGCGTGCGCCGCACAAAAGTACTACAAAAAGGAGTTCGCGGGACAAATCTGCGGTGATTTCGGGTCGGCCTGTCCGCCTCGGCCGCCCGAGACTGCGACATCCGGTTGTGATGACAACCGGGACGGATTGTGATGACAATTGGAGCGGATTGTGATGACAATCGGAACGAATTGTGATGACAATCGGGACGGATTGTGATGACAATCGGAGCGGATTGTGATGACAACCGGAACGGATTGTGATGACAACCGGAACAGAAACCGTGCAAGACCGGCAGACACCGTCTGCGCATCCACTACGGAAAATTTGAATTATCTTTGCGGCACGTAAGGAACACCGCCCCGGAGATGAGCCGAAAGACAAGGAACATAGTGATTGGCGCACTGATTGCAGCCGCCGCAGCAGCAGCCGTTGCGGGAGGCAGCATGTGGTACCTGCTCTACGCACCGCTGTTCGGCACGGACCGCACCGTCTACGTCTGCATAGACCGCGACGACGACATCGACTCCGTGTTCTCCAAGATGCGCCGGGCAGCACCGCCCAAGCACTTCGCCGGACTGCGCCTGCTGGCAAGCTACAGGAACTATGCCGCCAACATACGCACGGGACGCTATGCCATTGCCGACGGCGAGAGCGCATACACGGTGATGAGCCGCCTGCAGCGCGGACACCAGACGCCCACGCGCCTCACGATAGGCAGCGTGCGCACCGTCGACCGCATTGCCGGACGCGCCGCCCGACAGCTCATGATAGACTCCGTGGAGATTGCCGCCCTGCTGCGGGACACGGCCTACCGGCGCACGCTGGGCTTCGACGCTGCCACCCTGCCGTGCCTGTTCATCCCGAACACCTATGAGGTCTACTGGAACATCAGTGCCGACGGCTTCCTGCGCCGCATGAAGCAGGAGCACGACAACTTCTGGAACGACAGCCGACGCGCCCGCGCCAAAGCCCTGGGCATGACGCCCGTGCAGGTCGCCACGCTGGCCTCCATCGTCGACGAGGAGACGGCAGACAACGGCGAGAAGCCCGTCGTGGCAGGGCTGTACCTCAACCGCCTGCGCATCGGCATGCCGCTGCAGGCCGACCCTACGGTGAAGTTCGTACTGCTGCAGCAACGCCGCGCCGCCGGTGACTCCGCAGCCGTCATCCGCCGCATACTGGAGCGCGACCTCACCATCCCCTCGCCCTACAACACCTATCTGAACGCCGGACTGCCCCCGGGGCCGATCCGCGTGGCGAGCGTCGCGGGCATCGATGCCGTGCTCCATGCAGACAGGAACAACTACCTATATATGTGTGCCAAGGAAGACTTCAGCGGCACGCACAACTTTGCAGCCACCTACGCCGAGCACCTGCGCAACGCCCGACGCTATCAGGCGGCACTCAACCGGAGGGACATCAGACGATGAACGCAGACGCTGCCACACCGTGCCGGTGGTACATATTCCATCGCGACAACCTGCTGCTGCGGCAGGATGCCGACGGACAGCTGTCCGTGCCTACGGGCGTGGAGCCGCCCGTCTTCGGCAACGGCATGAGCCGCATCCACGACGTGACGACCGTCACGGGACGGCACGTCAGGACCTTCGCCCTCGACAGCCGGCAGCCCGACGGCGACGGATGGCAGTGGATAGCCCTGCGCCCAAGCTTCAACGTCATCCCTGAGGAAGACTATCTGGCGGCAGGCAAGGCCTTCCAGATCCTGTACTGGGACCGCCACAGCATCTACTGCCCCACGTGCGGCGTCCGCACCGAGTGGAAGACTCCCATAATGAAGAAGTGCCCGCAGTGCGGACTGGAGATGTATCCGCCCATAGCCACAGCCGTGATAGTGCTGATACGCCGCGGCGAGGACGAGGTGCTGCTGGTTCACTCGCGCAACTTCCGCGGCAACTTCTACGGACTTGTCGCCGGATTTCTCGAAGCCGGCGAGAGCCTGGAGCAGTGCGTGCGCCGCGAGGTGATGGAGGAGACCGGACTCACGATAAAGAACCTGCGCTACTTCGACAGCCAGACATGGCCCTACCCCAGCGGACTGATGGTCGGATTTACTGCCGACTACGACAGCGGCACCATCAAGATCCAGGAAGACGAACTCAGCGCGGGAGCCTTCTTCCACCGCGACCACCTGCCCGAGCTGCCGCAGAAGATGAGCATCGCGCGGCGGCTGATCGACAGCTGGCTGGCAAACACCGGCAAGGACTGAGACCGGCATACAAGCCACGCACACCGAAGACCGAAAACACAGACAGAGACACATGAGCATACAGATTCCCAACCCCGTATTCGACCGCCGCAGCGACGAACTGCAGCTCGACGTGACGCAGTTCTACGACAGAGAAAGTGAAGAACGCACACCGCGCCTTCCGGCAGAATGGGAGGAACAGAGCGGCGTGCAGCTGACGTGGCCGCACGCCGGCACCGACTGGGCACCCATGCTCGAGGAGGTGCAGCAGTGCTTCGCGCAGATAGCACGCCACGTCAGCCACCGCGAGAAGCTCCTCATCGTCACCCCCGAACCGGCGAAGGTCATGCGCCTGCTTGCCGGACAGCACGTGATCATGGCGAACACGCGCTTTGCCAAATGCCCGACAAACGACACCTGGGCACGCGACCACGGCGCACTGACACTCACGGACACACGCGGTCCGGTGCTGCTCGACTTCAAGTTCAACGGCTGGGGCAACAAGTTCCGCTGGGAGCTTGACAATGCCGTCACGCGGCGGCTCGTCGACGACGGCAGCCTGAACGGCACGTATGCGGACCATCAGGACTTCGTGCTCGAAGGCGGCTCCATAGAGAGCGACGGCCGTGGCACGCTGCTCACCACGTCCGCCTGCCTGCTGAACGCCAACCGCAACCCGAGGCTGAACAAGGCCGACATCGAGGAATACCTGAAGCAGGCCCTGCACCTGAACCGCATCCTGTGGCTCGACCACGGCCACCTCATCGGCGACGACACCGACAGCCACGTCGACACGCTGGCACGCTTCTGCTCGGCAGACACCATTGCCTACGTCAAGTGCAGCGACACCTCCGACCCCCACTACGACAGTCTGCGGCAGATGGAGGAACAGCTGCGCACCTTCACCACGCCTGCCGGACAGCCCTACAACCTGCTGCCGCTGCCCATGGCCGATGCCATCGTCGAGGACGGCGAACGCCTGCCGGCAACCTATGCCAACTTCCTCATCATGAACGGGCAGGTGCTCTGCCCCACCTACGGCCAACCGCACAACGACGAGGCGGCACGCGCAGCACTGGCGCAGGCCTTCCCCGACAGGGAGATCACGGGCATTGACTGCCGGCCGCTCATCAGGCAGCACGGCTCGCTCCACTGCGTCACCATGCAGTACCCGCGTGGAGTAATCCGATAAAAGGATTCGTCCCTTGCCGAAAAAAAATTGCACTCTTGTGCAACCTTTTGCCCGTCCCGTCACGTCTAATACATGACAACGTAAAAAAACAGATATTGATATGAAGAAAGGTATTTTGAAAGGATTTCTGGCTCTGGCAGCCCTGATGATGGTCTGCGGCACAGCCAACGCACAGCTGAGTTCATTCTTTTTCGGCAGTGGCAAGCGCGTCAACGCCAACGGCAACTACGTGACCAAGGAGTATCGCGTGGGCGACTTCAACAAGATCAACCTTGCGTGCGCCGCCGATGTGGTCTACACGCAGAAGAGCGGCAAGCCTACGGTGAAGGCCTACGTCAGCGACAACGTTGCGGCTATTCTTGAGGTGAAGGTCAGCGGCGGCACCCTCGACATACGCTATGAGAAGGGATACAACGTGAACAACAACAACAAGACATTCCGCATCGAACTGTCGTCTGAGTCGCTCGAAGGAGTGGACATTTCGGGATCGGGCTCCGTCAAGACCGGGCAGCTGACGACCGACCGTCTCAGCCTTGAAGTCTCGGGGTCGGGCGAAATTGAATGTGGGAACATCGTGAGCAAAGGCTCCGTTCTTGCCGTCATCTCCGGCTCGGGAGACATTGACATTGACAGACTGCAAAGCTCGGATCTGACGACACGCGTCACCGGCTCGGGCGAGATGGAAATCGAGGGCATAACGACCGGCAAGGTCAATGCCAAGGTCACCGGCTCCGGAGAGATCAGCCTGAAAGGCAGTGGCACCGATGCCACCTACGCCATCACCGGCAGCGGAGACATCGAAGCCAAGGGACTGCGCACCGCAAATGTGGAGGCCGACATCACCGGCAGCGGAGACATCACCTGCTATGCCGGCCGGTACCTCAAGGCCGATGTCAGCGGCAGCGGAACGATAGGCTACGCAGGCAACCCCGGCAAGACCGACATTCCCCGCCGCAAGGTACGCGCCATAGAGTAAGAGAATTGTCCGGCGGCGTGTAACGGTGTGTGATTTTGGCGTACCTTTGCGTCATAATACACTATATACCGCTACATAAATGAATAAAAAGCTATTCTTATCTGTAGTCCTGGCGGGGGCAGCCCTGTCAGGACAAGCCGATGAAGCCCGGCTTCTGAGGTTTCCGAGTACCAACGGTCAGGAGGTGGTGTTCACCTATGCCGGCGACCTGTACAAGGCTTCGATAAACGGTGGTGAGGCAACGCGCCTGACATCCCACATCGGCTATGAGATGCTGGCACGCTTCTCGCCCGACGGCAAGAGCATCGCCTTCACCGGCGAGTATGACGGCAACCGTGAGGTCTACATGATACCCGCCGAGGGCGGAGAGCCGAAGCGCATGACCTACACCGCCACCAATCACCGCGACGACCTTGGCGACCGCATGGGACCGAACAACATGGTGATGGCATGGACGCCCGACAGCAAGAAGATTGTCTACCGCAACCGCATAAGCGACAGCTTCGACGGCAAGCTGTGGACCGTGTCCGTCGACGGCGGCATGCCCGAACAGATTCCCCTGCCCGAAGGCGGGTTCTGCTGCTATTCGCCCGACGGCAAGCGTCTGGCCTATAACCGCGTGATGCGCGAGTTCCGCACATGGAAGTACTATCGCGGCGGCATGGCCGACGACATCTGGATCTACGACCCGCAGAAGCAGAGCGTGGAGAACGTGACCGACAACGACGCGCAGGACATCATGCCGATGTGGATTGGCAACGAGATATTCTTCATCTCCGACCGCGACATGACGATGAACATCTTTGTCTATAACACCGAGACCAAGCAGACGGAGAAGGTGACGGACTACACCGACTTCGACGTGAAGTTCCCGAGCACCAACGGACAGATCATCGTCTATGAGAACGGCGGCTACCTGTACAAGCTCGACCCGAAGACACGCCAAAGCACCAAGATAAGCATCAGCCTCGAGAGCGACAATGTCTATGCCCGTGCGGAACTCCGCAAGGTGGAGGACAACATCACGGCTGTCAGCATGAGCAGCGACGGCCGCCGTCTGGCAGTGACGGCACGCGGCGAGGTGTTTGACGTGCCCAACGGCAACGGCGTGACAAAGAACCTGACACGCACCCCCGGTGCCAACGACCGTGGAGCAGACTACAGCCCCGACGGGACGACCATTGCCTACATCAGCGACGTGACAGGCGAGACGGAGATATGGATACAGCCCACGGAAGGCGGCGAGCCTGTGCAGCTGACAAAGAACAACGACACCTACATACGCCGGCTGACGTGGACCCCCGACAGCAAGAAGATTGTCTATACCGACCGCAAGAACCGCATCGTCCTTGTGGATGTAGCGGCAAGGAGCAAGCGCACGCTGGTGACCTGCCCCGAGAGCGAAATCAGGCAGATAGACATCTCGCCCGACAGCCGGTGGCTGACCTACACCAAGCCCGAGAAGAACGAGATGAGCGTGGTGTACGTCTACGACATCAGCACGAACAAGGAATATCCCGTGACGGAGAAGTGGTATAACTCCGGCTCGCCCACGTTCAGCACCGACGGCAAGTACCTCATCTTCACGTCCGACCGCGACCTCAACCCCATCTACAGCCGCGTGGAGTGGAACTACGCATACTCCCTCATGAGCGGTGTCTACATGGCAATGCTTGCAGCCGATACCCCGTCTCCGCTGTTGCCATCCGACGAACACACGGGCACGGCAGATGAGCCGAAGCCGGAAGAGGCGAAAGCCAAGGATGCGGCACAGCAGCAGAGCGTGAAGATTGACCCCGACGGCATCGAGCAGCGCATCATAAAGCTGCCGCTGCCGACGGCCTACTACCGCAGCCTCTACTGCGACGGCAAGAAGGTGTACTACACGGCAGGAACCGATGCAAAGACGTTCGACCTGAAGACACAGCAGGAAGACACCTTCGCCGACGGACGCGTGACCATGACCGTCCCCTACGGATCGAAGAAAGCCCTCATCTCGAAGGACGGCAGCAAGATCTATGTGGTTGACCTCGGCGGCAAAGCCAAGTTGGACAAGAGCGTCAACCTCGGCGACATGACCGCCATCGTGGACTACTCGCAGGAGTGGCCGCAGATATTCGACGAGGTGTGGCGTGCTTTCCGCGACGGCTTCTACTTGGAGAACATGCACGGCGTGGACTGGAAAGCCATGAAGAAGAAGTATGCGGCACTGCTGCCCTACGTCAAGACACGCCTCGACCTCAACTACGTCATCGGCGGCATGATTGCCGAGATGGCGTGCGGACACGCCTACGTCTCTACGGGAGAGAAGCCGGAGGCGGAACGCATAGACATGGGTCTGCTGGGAGCGGAGCTGGAGCGTGACTGCAGCGGATACTACCGGATAACGAAGATACTCGAGGGTGCTCCCTACCGCAATGAGCTGCGCTCGCCGCTGACGGAGCCGGGCATGGACATCAAGGTCGGCGACTACATCACTGCCATCGACGGCGTGTCGGTCAAGACCACGGACAACATCTACTCCCTGCTCATCGGCAAGGCCGACGTGCTGACCGAACTGAGCATCAACAGCTCGGCATCCGAGAAGGGAGCACGCCGCGTCGTGGTGAAGCCCATCGACGACGAATATCCGCTCTATCACTACGAATGGGTGCAGAACAACATCAAGACCGTGGAGAAACTGTCGGGCGGACGTGTGGGCTACATCTACATCCCCGACATGAACGTGGAAGGACTCAACGAGTTCGTGCGCTACTACTATCCGCAGCTCGACAAGGAAGCCCTCATCATCGACGACCGCGCCAACGGTGGCGGCAATGTGTCGCCAATGATCATAGAGCGTCTGCTGCGCGAGCCGTACCGCATGACGATGTACCGCACGTCGAGCCGCACGGGCACGATACCCGAAGGCTCTCACCACGGCCCGAAGGTCCTGCTCATAAACAAGTACTCGGCTTCCGACGGAGACCTGTTCCCGTGGAGCTTCAAGGCCAACAACCTGGGCAAGGTCATCGGCACACGCACCTGGGGCGGCATCATCGGCATCAGCGGCTCACTGCCATACATGGACGGCACTGACGTGCGCGTGCCGTTCTTCACCAACTACGATGCCAAGACCGGACAGTGGATTGTCGAGAACCACGGCGTTGACCCCGACATCTATGTCGACAATGACCCGATAAGGGAACAGGCCGGCGAGGATCAGCAGCTCGAGCGTGCCGTGGAGGAGGCACTGAAAGACCTGCAGAACTACAAGCCACTGCCCGGTGTCCCCGCTCCGCGAACATTCAAGGACCTGGGTCTCGACGAGAAGAAGTAAGACAGTCTGAAGACAGACTCACTGACAAGGGAGGCGGATGTCACCACGACACCGCCTCCTTTCTTTTTATCAGCGAACGTTGTGAATGTCCGCATCTACCGAACCGATAAAATCCTAACTTTGTCTCAAGCAACACATCAGAGCGTCAAGAACATGAAAACGGCACTATTAGTGGTGGGCAAGACCAACGAACAATACTTCATCCGAGCTATAGACGAATACGTACAGCGCATCAAGCACTACACGGGCTTCGAGGTGGAGGTCATTCCCGAACTGAAGAACACGAAGAACCTGACGGAACAGCAGCAGAAAGACAAGGAGGGCGAACTGATAATGAAGAGCCTCAGCACGAACGATTTCGTGGTGCTGCTCGACGAACACGGCAGGGAGATGCGCTCCGTGGAGTTTGCCGACTGGATGCGCGGCAAGATGAACACCATCGGCAAGCGTCTGGTGTTTGTCATAGGCGGGCCATACGGGTTTTCCGATGAAGTCTACAAGCGGGCAGACGGGAAGATGTCGCTGTCGAAGATGACATTCTCACACCAGATGGTGCGGCTCATCTTCGTCGAACAGCTATACCGTGCCTTGAGCATACTCGCAGGCAGTCCTTACCATCACGAGTAGGGTTGCTGCAATCACCACCCGAGCTGCGACAGTCCGGCTGCCTGATACCATCCTGTGGAGTGATAGGCAGTGTCCTTGCTGTCGGAGAGGCTTGCAGAGACAGGGATGTACTGAGCCATGCCCTTTGCGTTTTCCATTGAGAACATTCCGGTGAAGGCCGAATAGTTGCGTGCTGTCGTCTGCCAGTACGTCAGGGTTTCGTTGAAGGCAGACTGCCACGCCGACAATTCCGCAGCGGGCAGCAGCGTCGACATCATTCCGTGGAAGTCATAGTAGCCAATGTGGCCGCGCAGCACTGTGCGCTTGTCATAGTCCAAGACCGTCTGTCTCAGTGCGGCCGGGTCGGCATCGCCCGCAGAAGCCAAGGCAGAAGCTGTGGCATCTGCCAACGCCGTGACTGCCGATGTGCTCATGACACCGATGGACACGCCGCCCGTCCAGTTGTCGTTCGTCATGCCGTCGCCGTCGGCATACTTGTCGTTGTAGTAGTCGAAATACGCACGCGCCATGTCTGTGACGTAGGTGCTCTGCGGCGAGAACATATAAGGCAGGATCTTGTCATAGGGAGCACCGGGGCCGGGGATTTCCGTCGGTGATCCGACGATGTAGCCGGTGCAGTCCTTGAAAGCATAGGCCACCTCTGTCGTCAGCATATAGCAGGCGTCGAACATCACGAAGTCCACCCTGCCGGCAACCGCCCTCACGGCAGCGGCCACGTCGTCAATGTCGCCATAGTGATATGTCCCACTGCCGTTGTTGACATCCTGCCCTATCCAGCGGACTGTTGTAGAGCGCATCTTCATCAGCGTTGCGGGCATCCACCCGTCGCCGTGCGACCAATAGACGAGGCCGTAGCTGTCTGCCGCATACTGTGATGTCACCGTGCTCAGCACATCCGCAAACACATCCGCGTCTGTCGAGGTCAGCTCCTCGCTGAAGCTGCGCACGAGCGTCTTCTGTGCCACGCCATTCCCGTTTGATATGTGGTAGAGCTTGGGCGTGTTGTAGTCGTCGACATACAGCAGCAGGTTGCTCTTCATCTGCGTCTCGTCGACACTCAATATGCCCTGCATCATCTCGTTGATGTCGCCGCTTGCCTGACCGTTGAGGCTGTTGTCTGCAACCATATACACCAACACCGTGCGCGACGGTCTTGTGTCGGGCACGGGATCGTCCTTTTTTTCGCTGCACGATGCCATGAGCAACAGCAGCATCGAGAGTATCACCCCGAACGGCTTCATCCCTTACTACTGTTGGTTTTCCGGTTTGCTGTATGCGAAGTCCTCTTTCTTGACCGCCACCATGTTGGCACTGTTCTTCTCGTACTTCTTCAGGAACTTGCGGTAGTCTTTCTCGACCTTGCTGCGCTTGAGTCCGTAGACCGTCATAGTGCTGTAGTCTGCCTTGTGCATACGGCTCTCTATGTGCGCCCTGAACTGGTTGGAATAGTCGGAACGCATCTCCAGCACATCATATTTCCCGACCTTGGCACTGTCGAGCAGCTGTATGTCGGTGTAGTAGACAATGGAGTCGTTGAACGACAGGCCGATGCCAAACACGTACACCGGCGTGAACTCGTCGGACTTGTCCGTCTTCTTCTTTCTCGCCGATGCGCCGAGGGCGACAGACATCAGCAATACGGCACAAAGTAGTCTCCAAGATTTCATCGCTTTCTCTTAGCCTAAGTATGATTTCAGCAGTTTGCTTCTGTTGCTCTGGCGGAGACGGCGTATGGCCTTCTCCTTGATTTGGCGGACACGCTCACGCGTCAGTCCGAACTTGTCGCCAATCTCCTCAAGTGTCATCTCCTGCTGTCCTATGCCGAAGAACATCTGTATGATTTCCTTCTCACGTTCGGTCAGTGTGGACAGTGCGCGGTCTATCTCTTTCGAGAGCGACTCGTTCACCAGCTCCCTGTCTGCCATCGGTGAATCCTCGTTTGGCAGCACGTCGAGCAGGCTGTTGTCCTCGCCCTCCACAAACGGAGCATCGACGGAGATGTGACGGCCGGATACCTTCAGCGTGTCCGACACCTTGTCTACCGGCACATCCAGTTCGTCTGCCAGCTCCTCTGCCGACGGACGGCGTTCGTTCTTCTGCTCGAAGCGCGACAGAGCCTTGCTGATTTTGTTCAGCGATCCGACCTGGTTCAGCGGCAGACGCACGATTCTCGACTGCTCTGCCAAAGCCTGCAGGATGGACTGGCGAATCCACCACACGGCATAGCTGATGAACTTGAATCCACGTGTCTCGTCAAACTTCTCAGCTGCCTTTATCAAACCCAAGTTGCCCTCGTTGATGAGGTCGGGCAAGCTCAGTCCCTGGTTCTGATACTGCTTTGCGACAGAAACCACGAAACGAAGGTTTGCACGGGTCAGTTTCTCAAGAGCTGCGCGGTCTCCCTTCCTGATGCGCTGGGCCAGTTCCACTTCTTCTTCCACGGATATCAGACCTTCGCGGCCTATTTCCTGTAGGTATTTGTCGAGCGACGCGCTCTCGCGATTGGTGATACTTTTGGTAATCTTTAGTTGTCTCATCCTGTTAAATCCGAATTTGGGGGCAAAGGTATCAATTTATTTCCGTACCCCGACTTTTTTCCTCTTTTTTATTCAGTGAAAGCGGGTGAAAGCAAGGCTTTTACCTTTCATATATACAAGTCTGTTCACTTCCGTTTACTAACTGTTGACTAACCGTTGACCAACTGTTGACCAAACCCGTGTTTTCGTTGACTAACCGTTGACTTTTCCATACTTCCGTTGACTAATTCCCCGTTTGCCCGAGTCTGCACCCTAACGATGCCCATTCTAAGGGTCTAAGGATGGGCATTCATAGCACCTA
>CAVDAU010000001.1:0-29455 GCA_963607015.1 Streptococcaceae bacterium | reverse complement strand
GGGCATTCATAGACAGTGCGCCGCGCACTCCGAAGTTACACGTCTGGTGCGGTCTCACGCCCCGCAACAAGCTAAAGAGTGTTAAGCATTGATTTGTAAGCGTCTGACCGAGCAAATGCTAACCTCGGAGTAACCAATTCACAAATTTGTGCCTACTTGACTTGCCGCCGGTGCGTGTGTACCTTTGCCGTACAGAAACGATCAAGAACAACAGTTATCACTAAAAACAACAGACAACTATGGCAAATTATGCAATCAAGAACCTGAACGGTTGGAAGAATGTGGAAGGCAAGATCTTCCTCGGTGAAGAACTCGGCATGACAGGCGCGGAAGCCTCACTCCAGCGTCTGGCAGCAGGTGAGGACGCTCCTTTCCTCCACTCCCACAAGACGCACGAGGAACTCTATGTCATCATCTCCGGTGAAGGCGAGTATGAAGTGGACGGCGAGAAGAACAAGGTGGGCGAAGGAAGCATCATCAGAGTGTCTCCGGCAGGAGTACGTGCCCTGCGCAATACAGGCAGCAGCGAGATGGTGATGATGTGCATCCAGTATGAGGCGAAACCCATCACAAGTTTTATGGACGACGCCACAATCATCCCGACAGGCAAGTAACGGACAGTCCGGGGAGCCGCACGTCACACAAACAGCGCAGCCTGAACCTTCAATCACGATTTGAGAAGAAGGTCCAGGCTGCGCCTTGTCTTTTTTGCTTGGTATCAGTAGTACATCTCTCGCGCTATGTCGAAATAGTCCTCATTGTCCTCATGGAAGAACAGCACTTTGTCCTCGCGGGCCAGCCACCCAATGGCAGCCGAAGCATCGAGCGCATTCAGTCCTGTCGAGTCCATAATCTCCTCCATCGTGGCACGGCTGCCCTTATAGAGCAACATCCGCCAGACAACGCCGGCGTTCTCGCCAATTGTTTCCTTTTTCATGACCATAATGCTTTTAAGTGTTCAACGATTCACTTCCGTAAAGATATGGAATAATTTCAGATGGAGCAAAAACTCGCGGTGTTATTCGTCTTTATAACGTTCTTTTCGCTTTTATAACAAATCCGTCCGGCTTACCGGTGGTTTCCCCTACTTTTGCCACACGAAAAGCACCAACGCAAAAAGATATAACTCAACAAAAGACACATGTCAAGAATAATGTTCATACTGCCCCTGGCTCTGATACTGCTTGCCGTCGTCTATGTGTACTGGCACATCTGGACCATACTCCCTCTCGGCAAAATTGCCAAAACAACCATCGTCGTTCTGCTCGTGCTGCCGTCGGCATCGATGTTCCTCGGTTTCGGCATGGGCGGCAACGCCTCTACAGACACCGTGCGGCTTGTACAAACCGTGGGGACATCGTGGCTGTTGATTCTGCTTTACCTGCTCATGACGTTCATTGCCATTGACATCGTGCGTCTCATAGCTCCGTCTGCACGTCCGTGGTTCAGCCACAGCCTCTACGGTTCGTTGGGCATCGTGCTGCTCATGATTGGCATCTTCACCTACGGCAACACCAACTATCGGCATAAGAAGAAGGTGATGCTGAACGTGAGCATCGACAAGCCGGTGGAACGCCCATTGCGCATCATCGGCATCTCCGACCTTCACCTCGGCTACACCATCGGACGCGACGAGGCTGCCGAATGGGTGGACATGATCAACGAGAAGAAGCCCGACATGGTGCTCATTGCCGGAGATATTGTCGACAGCGATGTGACTCCGAACATGCAGGACAAGGTGTATGAGGAACTCAAGCGCATCAATGCTCCGCTTGGGGTCTACGCCTGCCTTGGCAACCACGACTACTATGCCGGCGTGAAGCAGTCGGCGGAGTTCATGGAGCTGTCGGGCATAACACTGCTGAAAGACACAGCAGTGCCGGTCGACAACCGTTTCTACGTCATCGGGCGCGATGACCGCACCAATCCCGACCGCAAGAGCCTCGACGAGATTGTCAGCGGTCTCGACAAGGACAAGCCCATGATTCTGCTCGACCATCAGCCATACAACCTCGAGGAAGCCCGGAACGCGGGCATTGACCTACAGCTCTCGGGACACACACACAACGGACAGGTGTTCCCCATCAACCTCATAACGTGTGCCATCTATGAGTGTTCCTACGGATTCACGAGAAAAGGAAAGACAAATATCTACGTCAGCTCCGGCATAGGCATCTGGGGCGGCAAGTTCCGCATAGGTACAGACAGCGAGTTCGTAGTGTTCAATGTGACGGGCAATAACGCTGCGGAATAACATTTTTCAACGTGAACAATCTTTTTTCATGTCAATATGTATCCAACCATAGCATAAAAACGCATACCTTTGTCAGCGACTAAACAATACAAAGACAAAGTATGAAAAGAACATTCGTCGCTACCGTTGCACTCTGCCTCGCATGCACACTCACACACGCTCAGCGTCGCAGTACACCCTACTCCGACTTGTCGAAGCCGTTGGCAACATTGTACACAGAGATTGACAGCACTGCCGTCCCGTCTGCTTACAGCAAGCCCGTCATCGGCATCTCGATGCAACAAGGAAACAACTACACCAACCTGAAGCTGGCATACGCACACAGCGTCGAGCTGGCCGGTGGAGTGCCGTACCTCATCCCCGTAACCACAAACACCGACGAGCTGCGTCAGATAATCAGCAACATTGACGCACTGGTGCTGACCGGCGGCGAGGACATAGATGCGAAATACTACGGTGTCGCAGACGACACACTGTCGGGTCGTCATGATGCCGAACGCGATGTGTTCGACCTCACGCTGATGAAGTTGGCAAAGGATCGCGCCATGCCGGTGCTCGGCATCTGCCGCGGACTGCAACTCGTCAACGTCGCCATGGGAGGCACGCTCTACCAAGACCTGCCGACACAGCATCCGTCGGATCGGCGGCACATGGTCGGTGGCGGACAGACAGCCGTTGCCCACAGCGTGAGCATAGTGCAGGGCAGCACCGTGGCATCGGTATTGGGACAAAGCACAATGCAGGTCAACAGCCGCCACCATCAGGCCATAAAGGATCTTGCTCCCGAACTGACGGTCACTGCATGGTCGCCGGACAGCATACCGGAAGCCGTTGAAGACCCCTACCGCCCCATCATGGCCGTACAGTTCCATCCGGAAGACTTTGCCAATGCGGGAGATCCGCAAATGCTGAAGCTGTTTGCCTACATCACAAACAAGGCAGCGACATATCGCAAGGCCAAGGAAATCCACAGCCGCATACTGTCTGTCGACACACACTGCGATGCTCCGCTGTGGATGAGGAACGGCTACACCCTCGGCCGTCGCATGAACAATCAGGTGAACATCCCGAAGATGGAAGAAGGCATGCTCGACGCACAGTTCCTTGCAGCCTTCCTCTCGCAGAAGGAACGCGATGACGCTTCTCTACAGAAAGCCGTGGAGAACTGCAACAATCTGATACAGACCATCTACGATGACGTTGCACGTTATCCCGACTATTGCGGCATCGCCATCACCGAGGACGACCTCATCCGCCTGAAGGCAGAGAGGAAGAAAGCGTTCTTCATCGGCATCGAGAACGGCTATGCCATCGGCAAGGACATCAAGAACATAGAACGCTACAAGAAGATGGGCGTCAACTACATCACGCTCTGCCACAGCTACGACAACGACATCTGCCACTCATCGACGCACACCGAGGATTCCATCCACGGTCTCACGGCGTTCGGACGCAAGGTCGTGAAGGAGATGAACCGCGTGGGCATGATGGTCGACCTGTCCCACGCCAGTGAAGCCACATTCTGGGATGTCATAAAGATCAGCAAGCAGCCCGTCATAGCTTCCCATTCGGGAGCGAAAGCCTGCACATTCCACGACAGGAACCTGACAGACGACCAGCTGCGTGCCCTTGCTGCCAACGGCGGAGTGGTGCAGGTGTGCATCTTCTCGTCCTATGTCAACAAAGACCGCACCAAGGCATCAATCATCGATGTCGTCAACCACATAGACCATTGCGTAAAGGTTGCAGGCATCGACCACGTGGGCATCGGGTCTGACTTCGACGGCGGTGGCGGTGTCATAGGTTGCGCCGGTGCCAACGACCTGCTGAACCTGACGTGCCGTCTGCTCGAACTCGGATATGACGAGGGTCAGCTCCGCAAGATTTGGGGAGCGAACTTCTTCCGCGTCATGAACCAAGTGCGCAGCGCATACAAGGAATGAGCGGTGAACGGTCCGTGTCCTGTCGCAGTGAAAAACAAGAGCGCATTTCCTAATGTCTCCGGCTTGCACTACCTTTGCGGTTCGGCTCGCGTTGCGGACTGAAACGATAAAGCAAGGACAATGGACAACGAGACGGAATATATAAATGTGTACGGCGCACGCGTACACAACCTCAAGAACATTGATGTTCAGATACCGCGCGGCAGTCTGACGGTCATCACCGGACTGAGCGGCTCGGGCAAATCGTCGCTGGCTTTCGACACAATCTATGCCGAAGGTCAGCGACGCTACATTGAGACCTTCAGTGCCTATGCACGCAACTTCCTCGGCAACCTGGAACGCCCCGACGTGGACAAGATCACAGGCCTCAGTCCGGTAATATCCATCGAACAGAAGACCACCAACAAGAACCCGCGTTCCACCGTCGGCACGCAGACCGAGGTCTACGACTATATGCGTCTGCTCTATGCACGCGCCGGCGAAGCCTATTCATATCTGTCGGGCGAGAAGATGGTGAAGTATACCGAAGACCAAATCATAGAACTCATACTGCGAGACTACGACGGTCACCGCATCTACATCCTGGCACCCGTGGTCAGCAGCCGCAAGGGACACTACCGCGAGTTGTTCGAGAGCATACGTCGCAAGGGATTCCTGCACGTGCGTGTCGACGGACAGCTCATGGAGGTGACACCGGGCATGAAGCTCGTCCGCTACAAGAACCACGACATCGATGTCGTGGTCGACAAGCTGAAGGTTGCCGGCAAGGACGATGCCCGACTGAAGAACAGCGTCAGCAATGCCATGAAGCTCGCCGACGGACTGCTGACGATTCTCGACGATACCTCGGGCGAGTTGCGCCACTACAGCAACCGGCTCATGGATCCCGTCACCGGACTGTCATACAAGGAGGCGGCACCGCACACGTTCTCCTTCAACTCACCGCAGGGAGCCTGTCCGCGATGCAAGGGACTGGGGGTCGTAAGTCTCATCGACAACGACAAGATCATTCCGGACCGCAGTCTCAGCGTGCGCCAAGGAGCCATCGCACCAATAGGGAAGTACCGGAGCAGCATGATATTCTGGCAGATAGCGGCTCTGCTCGAACACTACGACCTCACCATCGACACGCCGCTGAAGGATATGCCCGAAGAAGCCATTGACGAGATCCTGTATGGCAGCGACGAGAAGGTGAAAATCAGCAGCAACCTCATCGGGACATCGAGCGACTACTTCACCACCTACGAAGGCCTGGTGAAGTACATCAGGTCACTGCAAGACGGCGACCAGAGCGCAACGGCACAGAAGTGGGCCGACCAGTTTGCACGCACGGCGGCGTGTCCCGACTGTGGCGGAGCACGTCTCAACAAGGAGGCTCTGTCATACCGCATCCACGACAAGAACATCCATCAGCTGTCGACGATGGACATCGGCGAGCTGTACCGGTGGGTCGGAGACGTTGAGCCACACCTCAGCGAACGTCAGCGCATCATCTCTGCCGAGATACTCAAGGAAATACGCAACCGCTTGAAGTTCCTCACCGATGTCGGTCTTGACTACCTTCAGCTGAACCGCACATCTTCGAGCCTGTCGGGCGGCGAGAGCCAGCGCATCCGGCTTGCCACGCAGATTGGTTCGCAGTTGGTCAATGTGCTCTACATCCTCGACGAGCCAAGCATAGGGCTGCACCAGCGCGACAACGACAGGCTGATAAAGTCACTAAAGGAACTGCGCGACATCGGCAACACCGTCATCGTGGTGGAGCACGACAAGGACATGATGCTGAACGCCGATTATGTGGTCGACATGGGACCGCGTGCAGGGCGTTTCGGCGGCAATGTCGTGTTCCAGGGCACACCGCAGCAGATGTTGCGGCAGGACACGCTGACATCAAAGTACCTGAACGGCACGCGTGCCATTGAGATACCCGCAGTGCGCCGCAAGGGCAACGGCAAGACGCTGACCATACACGGCGCACGCGGCAACAACCTGCGCAACGTCGATGTCTCCTTTCCTCTTGGCACGCTGACCGTGGTCACGGGTGTCAGCGGCAGTGGCAAGTCGACGCTCGTCAACGAGACCCTGCAACCCATACTCTCACAAAGGCTGTACCGTTCCCTGCAAGACCCCCTGCCCTACGACAGCGTCGACGGATTGGATTATATAGACAAGGTGGTCAATGTCGACCAGTCGCCGCTCGGCAGAACCCCGCGCAGCAATCCTGCCACCTACACCGGCGTCTTCGCCGACATACGCAACCTGTTTGTCGGACTGCCGGAAGCCAAGATACGCGGCTACAAGGCAGGACGCTTCTCTTTCAATGTCAAGGGCGGACGATGTGAGGAATGTCAGGGCAACGGCTACAAGGCCATAGAGATGAACTTCATGCCCGACGTTCTGATTCCTTGTTCCGTGTGCCACGGCAAGCGGTACAACCGCGAGACGCTCGAGGTGCGCTACAAGGGCAAGTCCATTGCCGATGTCCTCGACATGACCATCAACCAGGCAGTTGAATTCTTTGAGAACGTGCCGGGCATACTCAACAAGATAAAGGCCATCCGGGAGGTGGGACTTGGCTACATCAGGTTGGGACAGTCGTCCACCACCCTGTCCGGCGGCGAGAGCCAACGTGTCAAGCTGGCTGCCGAACTGTCGAAACGCGACACGGGCAAGACGCTCTACATCCTCGACGAACCCACGACCGGCCTGCACTTCGAGGACATCAGGGTGCTGATGGACGTGGTGAACCGCCTCGTCGACCGTGGCAACACCGTGATCATAATAGAGCACAACCTCGATGTCATCAAGCTGGCAGACCATATCATCGACATGGGTCCCGACGGAGGACGCGGCGGAGGCACCGTCGTGGCCACAGGCACGCCCGAAGAAGTGGCTGCCACGGGGCTCGGCTTCACGTCCGTGTATCTCAGGAAGGAGCTGGAACAGTCTGCGGCACAGCGTGTTGTTGCCGAGCCTTGAAGTTTTGTGGACGCACGTTCATTGCCGTTCCGATTATTGTATTTACATTTGTGCTTGTTCGCAACGCCCGCAGGGGTGTTGCGTCTTCGGATAATCACTAATTTAATACCTAATTGAACGACATGTTTCAAGCACTTTCAACCCCGATGATCGTAGTATTGGCCATACTATGGTTCTTCCTGTTGCTGTCGAGCAACAAAGGTCAGCCCAAAGGCCTGTGGGCATTGGCAATAGCCAACACGGGCGAGCGTTTCGGCTACTACACCATGCTGGCCGTATTCGTAATGTTCCTACAGGCCAACTTCGGCTATTCCGCAGCCACCGCCGGAACAATTTATTCAACATTCCTCATGATGGTCTACTTCCTGCCGCTGTTTGGAGGAGCACTCGCCGACAAGGTGGGCTACAGCCGCATGGTGACCGTCGGCATCTTCATCATGTTCTTCGGCTACCTGTTGCTGTCCGTGCCGATGGGCAGCGGCACGATAGCTGTCGGCGCGATGGGACTTGCACTGCTTCTCATCAGCCTCGGAACCGGCTTCTTCAAGGGCAACCTGCAAGTCATGGTCGGCGACCTCTACAACGCCAAGGAGTTTTCGGACAAGCGCGACTCGGGCTTCTCCCTGTTCTATATGGCTATCAATGTGGGCGCGTTGTTTGCCCCTACCGCAGCCATCAAGACCATGGAGTGGGCACAGGCATCGCTTGGTGCCAATGAGGCAGACTCCTATCACTACGCTTTCGCCGTGGCTTGCGCCTCACTCATATTCAGCATCCTTGTGTTCTACATCTTCCGTCCCACGTTCAAGCAGGTCATCAGCAGCAAGGGCGGCAGCAAGAAGGGCGCAGCCGAGGCCGTGGTCGACGACCTCACTCCGGCTCAGACCAAGGAGCGCATCATCTGTCTGTGTCTGGTCTTTGCAGTGGTCATCTTCTTCTGGATGGCTTTCCATCAGAACGGCCTCACGCTGACATACTTCGCACGCGACTACACGGCAACCACCTCTACGGGACTTGAAAGCATGATGTTCGACGTGCGCAACCTGCTGGCATGTATCTTCATCGTCTACGGTGCGCTCGGCATCTCTCAGAACAAGGGCATTGCACGCATCGTTGCCGTCGTCATGATTCTCGGCGGTGCGGGCTACCTGTGCGGCATGTATCCGTCGCCCGACGAGGTGACAGCCGTCTCGGCTCCTATCTTCCAGCAGTTCAATGCCTGCTTCGTGGTCATGCTCACTCCGGTGTCCATAGCCCTGTTCTCCGCCCTCAACAAGCGTGGCAAGGAGCCTACGGCACCCACCAAGATTGGCATCGGCATGCTTGTTGCCGCAGCTGCCTACCTGCTCATGACCGTCGGCTCCATGGGACTTCCGGCACCGCAGTTCGACGCAGCCGGACAGCCCATGCACATGGCCGACGCCTCTCCCAACCTGCTTGTCGGCACCTATCTCGTGCTGACCTTCGCCGAGTTGCTGCTCAGCCCCATCGGCATCAGCTTTGTCACCAAGGTGGCTCCTCCCAAATATAAGGGAATGATGATGGGCGGCTGGTTCGTGGCGACAGCCTTCGGCAACTTCCTCGTTGCCATACCGGGCTGGCTCTGGGGCATGGACCTCGTCATTGTGTGGGGTGTTCTGATGGTGATCTGCCTCGTGGCGGCAGCCTTCATATTCTCCATCCTCAAGAGACTCAACAAGGTGGCTAAGTAAAAGAGACAAGAAAAGTCCTGCGGACATCATCCCGGCAGGAGGCAGATGCCGGCCAACAACCGGCGGCATCTGCCTCCTGCTCTTTTTTTGTGCCGATGTGCGGAATGGGGGCATGTGAACGCACGTCCACGCACGGCTTTTAAGACATTTTGACCTTTACGTGCTTGACGTTTGACGGAAAGGGCGTACTTTTGTGACACGTTGTAAAAACATCAATGCACATGAAAAGATTGGTCGCTTACATCCTCATGCTCGTCGTGGGCATGGGCTTCGCACTGGCACAGAACCAGGCGGACATCAAGTTTGACAAGACTACACACGACTTCGGGACATTCAGCGAGAAGAGCCCCACAGTGACAACCTCATTCACCTTTACCAACGTCGGCGACGGCCCGCTGGTCATCCATCAGGCCATTGCATCGTGCGGATGCACCGTGCCCGAATATACGCAGGAGCCTGTGCAGCCCGGCAAGACAGGCACCATCAAGGTGACATACAACGGCAAGGGACGCTTCCCGGGCAAGTTCAAGAAGTCCATAACCGTGCGCACAAATGCCAAGACGGAGCTTGTGCGCCTGTTCATCGAAGGAGAGATGCTGGCCGATGCCGGCAGCGGCGAGTGACGGGTGACGGAAACCAACAGAAACAACAAAGAATCAATATGAGAAATATCAAAATGTTTTGCTGCGCCGTCGGCGCAATGCTCCTGTCTGCCACGACGTATGCACAGGATCTGTCGAAGACCATGGTGTCCAATGCCGTGGCAATGCTCAACCGCCCGTATGTGGCACACGTGCTCGACCGCGACGGTCAGGAGAGCCTCGTCATCAACACCGACGAGCTTGACGACGTTACGTTCGTGGAGTATGCCATAGCAATGACGCTCACCCCCAAGGACGAGAACAACGACCAGGACGAAGACACCTTTGCCGGCTACGTTCAGAAGCTGCGCTACCGCGACGGCAAGATTGACGGCTATGCATCGCGAATGCACTACCTGACCGACTGGATCAACAACGCCGTGAAGCAAGGTCTGCTGCAGGATGTCACCGATTATCAGAGCACCTACACGGGCAAGGCTTATGCCGGATACCTGACGGCACACACCGACGAATATCCGCAGTTGGCTGCCTCTGCCGACGACATGGCGAAGATGAAAGACATCGAAGCAGCCATCAACGGTACGGAGTACAAGTACATCCCCAAGGAGTACCTGCCCAACGAAGGCTTCCAGTGGATCAAGGACGGTGACATCATTGCCGTCACCACCAACGCCAACGGGCTGGACATCGCCCACGTGGGCATCGCCTTCAACATAAGCAAGAAGCTGACGCTGATTCACGCCTCACAGGAGGACGGCAAGGTGGTGGCATCGCGATACACGCTGAACAAGCTGCTCACCGACAACAAGTCGTGGACGGGCATACGTGTTCTCAGGGTGTTGCCGCAGAACTAATCATAAATCACTGAAAATCAGCGTTTCCATGGCTGTACGTCCATAGGTTCTATGGACGTACAGCCATAACTTTATGAACGTACAGCCACGCGGCTATGGATGTACAGCCACAGAATCTATGGCTGTACGTCCACAGACGGACGGTTCCAAACCGCAAGTTTCGGGACGCAGTATGCCGTCATACTAAAACGAAGTGGTACACATAGCCGGTACCAAATACATAAAACTCCGGTACCAATTATAAGAAACTCCAGTACCCAATATAAGAAACTTCGGTATCAATTAAGCGGTACTGAAAACGGTACCGGTTAGTGTCGAGTGAATGTCCATTGAAAAACGGACTATGGGTTCATGTGTCAACGAACTAGTAGTTCAAGTGCCAACGAACTAGTAGTTCAAGTGGCATCGAACTATTAGTTCATTTTTTCCTGAACTGCGGTCGGTGTGCACACGGATTTTCTGCCGGCCTCAAATCACCGCTTTGAGAGCTGCATCAGGCGGTCGTAGTCCATGCCCGTGAAGTCGGCAATGACGTGATGGCACAGCGGGGCAATGACGGAGGCGGCGTTCGTTGTGGAGAGACCGATGACGGTGGCTCCCGATGCCATGCCTGCCTGTAACCCGTTGAACGAATCCTCAAACACATAGGTGCTGTCCGGTGTTGCTCCGAAGGTCTGCATGCCGAGCAGATAGCAGTCGGGGTCGGGCTTTGAGCGACTGAAATCTTCGGAGATGAATATGCGGTCGAACATGCCGCGTATCTCCGGACGGTGACGGTAGACCGCCTCCATCTTGTCGGCATTGGAGCTTGTGACCACAGCCGCACGGACACCGTGCAGACGCAGGTCGGCCACGAACTCACGCACGCCGGGGACGTAGACATAGTCCATGTTCCGCTCGAAGTCGAGCAGTGCGGCGGTGATGTGCCGCTGCAGCTCCTCCTGTTCGGGGAAGTAGCGGTTGTAGATGCTGGTCAGCGTCTGCCCTTTTATCAGGGCGTCGAAGTTGTCCATGCCGAGATGCTCCGTGCCGATCTTGTGCCAGAAGCGGCTGTACTGAGGCTCGGTGTCGACAACAACGCCGTCGAAGTCGAACAAGGCTGAAATTACGGTCTCCATATCTGAATGTTTTTTTGAGGTTTCTATTCTTCTGTATGCGGCATCGCTGCCCAGTCTTCGCGCAGCAGCTGTAGCAGAGCCACATCATGATAGCTGTCGCCCTGTCGCCACCAGTCCCTGAGCACGCCGCAGTCCCTGAAGCCCAACCGTCGGAACACGTGCAGCGAACCGGCGTTGGCGGTGCTCACGTGCACCGTGAGCTGCTTCATGTGCAGATGGCAGAAGGCATAGGTGCAAAGCAGCCGGACAGCCTCACTCCCATATCCGCGACCACGATAGCGTTCCGTCACGACCAAGCCGACCTCGGCACGCGCGTGCATCGGCTCGAAGCCGAAGAGGTCTATTGCGCCCACCGTCGTGCCGCCGTCCTGCTCCACAATCATGAGCCGCAGCTGTCGGTCGGCAAACAGGTCGTTCTGCGACGCATCGATATACTGCCGCAGGGCGTTGTGCGAGTATGGCACGCTGGTGTCTGTGACAGCCCACGTCTGCGGGTCGTTCTCTAAGCCGTACAACGTGTCCACGTCCTCCGGCTCCATGGCACGCAGCCTGACCTTCTGCCCGTTGAGAAATGCGAACTTCATGCGGTGTTGTGTTGTGAAACGCCGCAAAATTAGGCCATTAATTTCGGACGGGGACAACAGTAGTGAAGAAAAATCGTAATTTTGCACCTCGTACCGAAACTACGACAACATTATATATAACATAGGAGAAATATGTATAGGACACATACTTGTGGAGAGTTGCGCCTGACCGATGCAGGCCGACAGGTGACGCTGGCCGGATGGGTGCAGCGAAGCCGGAAGATGGGCGGAATGACGTTTGTGGACCTGCGCGACCGCTACGGCCTGACGCAGCTGGTGTTTAACGAAGCCGCCGATGCCGCACTGTGCGACGAAGCCAACAAGCTGGGACGCGAATACGTCATACAGGTGACGGGCACGGTCAGCGAACGCTCGAACAAGAACCCCAACCTGCCGACCGGCGACATAGAGATAACGGTGTCTGCGCTGAACGTGCTCAACACCTCGGCTACGCCTCCGTTCACCATCGAGGACAACACCGACGGCGGCGATGACATCCGCATGAAATACCGGTATCTGGATCTGCGCAGGGGCTGCGTGCGCCGCAATCTCGAGCTGCGCCACAAGATGACAATCGAGGTGCGCAACTATCTCGACGGCAAGGGCTTCATAGAAGTCGAGACGCCAAACCTGATTGGCTCTACGCCAGAGGGAGCACGCGACTTCGTGGTGCCCTCGCGCATGAACCCGGGACAGTTCTACGCCCTGCCGCAAAGCCCGCAGACGCTGAAGCAGCTGCTGATGGTGGCAGGCTTCGACCGCTACTTCCAGATTGCAAAGTGCTTCCGCGACGAAGACCTGCGTGCCGACCGCCAGCCGGAGTTCACGCAGATAGACTGCGAGATGAGCTTCGTCAACCAGGACGACATAATATGCCTGTTTGAGGACATGACCAAGCACCTGTTCAAGAGCGTGCGCGGCGTGGATCTGGGCGAAGCCCCGTTCCGGCGCATGCCATGGGCAGATGCCATGAAATACTACGGCAGCGACAAGCCCGACCTGCGCTTCGGCATGAAGTTCGTGGAGCTGATGGATGTCCTGAAGGGCTTCGGCTTCCCTGTGTTCGACGAAGCCAAGTATATCGGCGGCATCTGTGCCGAAGGAGCGGCATCGTTCACGCGCAAGCAGATAGACGCGCTGACAGATTATGTGAAGACACCGCAGATCGGAGCCAAGGGCATGGTGTATGCACGTGTGGGCGACGACGGCAGCGTGAAGTCGAGCGTGGACAAGTTCTACGGTCAGGACACGCTGCAACGGATGAGAGACGCCTTCGGTGCGAAGCCGGGAGACCTGATTCTGATTCTCAGCGGCGACGATGCCATGAGGACGCGCAAGCAGCTGAGCGAGTTGCGCCTGAAGGTGGCAGACATACTGGGACTGCGCGACAAGAACAAGTTTGCACTGCTGTGGGTGGTGGACTTCCCGATGTTCGAATGGAGCGAGGAGGAAGGCAGGCTCATGGCCATGCACCATCCGTTCACGCATCCCAAGGACGAAGACATTCCGCTGCTCGACACCAAGCCCGAGGACGTGCGTGCCGATGCCTACGACATGGTGTGCAACGGCATTGAGGTGGGCGGCGGCTCAATACGTATCCACGACCCGAAGCTCCAGGCCAAGATGTTCGAAATTCTCGGCTTCACGCCCGAGCGTGCACAGGAGCAGTTCGGCTTCCTCATCAATGCCTTCAAGTTCGGCGCACCGCCACACGGCGGACTGGCCTACGGTCTGGACCGCTGGGTGAGCATCTTCGCCGGTTTGGACAGCATACGCGACTGCATTGCATTCCCGAAGAACAACAACGGGCGCGACGTGATGCTCGACGCTCCGTCGGCACTCGACGCGAAGCAGCTCGACGAGTTGCAAATCAAGATTGACCTGAAGAAGGAGTAGATTTGTCGAGGTGGAGCCGCATGAGCACCATGTCATACTTCAGCGGGTCTTCAAAGTCCCAGCTGCGGTAGACATCGGTAAGCTCGAGCACGGCGTTCCATGACTCGCGCGACACACTGATAAGCCCCATCTGCCGTGCTTGCTGCGCCACGTGCGTATCGAGCACGGCATACAGGTTTGCAGGGGTGATGAGCAGCGTGCGCCACAGCCCGAGGTCGATGTCGTCCTTGCGCACCATCCAGCGCAGCAACATATTGACGCGCTTGCAGGCAGAATGACGCTTGGGGTTGCCCATGGCGGCAGGCTCGAACATGTTGCACAGCCGTTGCAGCAGGTCGTCTATGCAGTAGACGTTCTCGAAACGCTTGAGGAAGCTCTGCATGGAAAGGTTCTCATGATAGAAATCATACAGGTTGCGGCACACCTGTTTGAAGTCCTTGCCTTTCAGCGTGCGGTGCACCGACAGGTCGTCGGGCAGCGCGGCAAACCGCTGTAGCCGGATGAAATCCGCAGGGCGGTTATCACAAAGCTCAAGCAGGCGGGCGGCATCCTTGAGAATTTGCTCTCTCCTGCCCCACGCTATCATGGCTGTCCACATGGCAGTTATCTCAATGTCGGCCACAGATGCATCGGCACGCGACATCATTTGTCTCGGCACCTGCACGGGGTCTTGGCTGACGAAGCCTGCGGCATCGAACGTGCGCCAATATTCGTCTAATGTTTCCTTGTAGTCCGTCATAGCCGCCAAAGGTACGACAATTACGCATCCTGCAACATTGGCGGCAGTGAAAAAAGCCCTACTTTTGTGCCCACACGCATGTATATATGGACGGGACAAAGGCATTTGAAGAGAAGGTCGGCAGGTTCATCAGGCAGAAAGCCCTGATGCAAAAGGACGACAAGCTGCTTGTGGCATTGAGCGGCGGATCGGACTCGGTGGCACTGTTGCTGGTTCTGCTGCGTCTGGGCTATACCTGTGAGGCTGCACACTGCAACTTCCACCTGCGCGGAACGGAGTCGTGCCGCGATGAGGAGTTCGTGCGGCGGCTGTGCCAACGTCTCGGCATCTGCCTGCACATCACGCATTTCGACACACGCGGATATGCACGTGAGCATCGCGTGTCCATAGAGATGGCTGCCCGCGACCTGCGCTACACGTGGTTTGCCCGTCTGACGGAGACACGCAAGGCACAACATGTTGCCGTGGCACACCATGAGGACGACAGCGTGGAGACCTTCATGCTGAACCTGATGCGCGGAACCGGCATAAACGGGCTGCGCGGCATGCGTTGCAGAAACGGACAAACGGTGCGCCCGCTGCTTTGCGTCGGCAGACAGGACATCGAACAGTACCTGAACCGCCTGGGGCAGGATTGGGTGACAGACAGCACCAACCTTGAGACCGACGCGACACGCAACAAGATACGCCTGTTGCTGCTTCCGCTGATGACGGACATCAATCCCGCCGTGCGGCAGAACATACTGCGTACAGCCGCAAACCTCGATGCCGCCGCCGCCATATATAATAATGGTATAGCCGAAGGTCGTGGGCGAGCACTCACAGACGACGGCATGGACATCAAGGCACTGCTGGCAGAACCGTCGCCCGAGGCTCTGCTATATGAAACGGTGGCTCCGCTTGGGTTCAACGCGGCACAGGCGGCAGACATGCTGCACGCACTGCGTGGCAATCAGTCGGGCAAGGTGTTCACGTCGGACACACACACGATAGTGCGCGACCGCGACAAACTCGTAATCCGGCGGCGCGAAGATCGGCAGACCGTACAGCTGCACATGGAGACCGTCAAGATAGACGACGGCTTCGTGATTCCACGCAGTTGCGACACGGCCTGTATAGATGCCGACAAGCTGAAGCACGAACTCCACATGCGTCCGTGGAGGCAGGGAGACTGGTTCGTGCCGTTCGGCATGAAGGGGCGCAAGCTCGTCAGCGACTTCCTGACCGACAGGAAGATGAGCCTTGCCGACAAACAACGTCAGCAGGTGCTGTGCTGTGGAGAGGACATTGTGTGGGTCGTGGGACTGCGCCCCGACAACCGCTTCCGCATAGGTCCCGACAGCAGGCGTGCAATGGTGATAAGCGTGGTGCAGGAATGACATAGAGCAGAGCCGTTGGCAGGAGCGACAAAAAACGCGGCGAAGAGTTGTGCGAATGAAATATTTGCTAACTTTGCACCGCTGAAAGGCACCGGTACAACAGCTACACCAAGAATGCGGCAGATGCCGCAGTGAGTTGAAAATCCGCATATCAGCCCGACAGTCAACAATCTTTCCACAGAAGGCCGGAATACGAACCATGCAGGCACGAACAGTGTCGTGGGCACGGTGTTCCGCAGTGTTTCGGGAGGAGACAGAAAACATATCACATCATAAAAACTCTTTATGTACAACATCGTTCAATTAAACGAAAAGACACTGACAGAGTTGCGCGACATTGCCCGCGAGATGGGCATAAAGAAGGCCGACTCACTCGAAAAAGACAAACTTGTTTACGAAATACTGGACGAACAGGCAAGTGCCAGTGCAAGCAAAACAGCCACAAGCACCAAGCCTGAAGGCGAACCGCGCCAGAAGCGCAAGCGCGTGACCGTGAAGAGCGGAGTTGTGGACAAAGTGTTCACGGCATCGCAGGACGGCACAGCCAAGCGCGACGAGCACAAGGTGACCATTGTCCAGCCCACCACCAAGAAGCCGAAGCAACAGGCACCCGCCGAACCGGCAACAGAGCCGGCAGCGGCATCAGAGAACGCCGCAACACCGGCAGCACAGCAAGAGTCGCAGCAGGCACCGCAGACGGAGAACACCGCAGCGCAGACAGCAGAAAACACGGCACCACGTAAGCCCGGGCGCAAACGTTCGGCTCCCAAGCAGCCCAACGCGGAAGACGTGGAGAAGGTGGCTGAACGCATAGCACAGAAGAACGCTGCGATGCAGAACCTGAACACCGAGGATGCAGCTCCGGCACCAATGGCGGAAGCTCCGAAGAAGAGGGGACGCAAGCCCAAGAACGCAGTCGTACAGCCGCTGCCGGCCACGGAAAGCACAGGCTTCGTGCCAATAGAAGAAATGCCGTCGGACAAGACCGAGCTTCCGACCGGTCTCATCGACAAGTTCGCTTCGCAAAAGGCAGATGCCGACAATGCGACACCGGCAGGCAGACCGGCGACAACCGCACAGCCGACAGAAGACAGGCAGCGCAACTTCGTCCAGGGCAACACCGCCAACCACAACCACTACGAGAAGAAGCAGCAGGAACGTCCGTATGAGTTTGACGACATCCTGACCGGATGGGGCGTGCTCGAAATCATGCCCGACGGCTATGGGTTCCTGCGCTCGTCAGACTACAACTATCTGTCAAGCCCCGACGATGTCTACGTGTCGCAATCGCAAATCAAGCTGTTCGGACTCAAGACCGGCGACGTGGTGGAAGGCGTAATCCGCCCGCCCAAGGAGGGTGAGAAGTATTTCCCGCTGGTCAAGGTGCAGAAGATCAACGGCCTGCACCCCGACAACGTGCGTGACCGCGTGCCATTCGAGCACCTCACCCCGCTCTTCCCCGACGAGAAGTTCACGCTCTGTCGCGGCAATGGACGCGACCCGCTGTCGGTGCGCATAGTGGATCTCTTCACCCCTATCGGCAAAGGACAGCGTGCGCTCATCGTGGCACAGCCCAAGACCGGAAAGACCACGCTTATGAAAGACATAGCCAACGCCATTGCAGCCAACCATCCGGAGGTGTATATGATGGTGTTGCTCATCGACGAACGTCCCGAGGAGGTGACGGACATGGCACGCACAGTGAATGCTGAAGTCATCGCTTCGACATTTGACGAGCCGGCAGAACGCCACGTGAAGATTGCGGGCATTGTGCTTGAGAAGGCGAAGCGTCTGGTGGAGTGCGGACACGACGTAGTGATATTCCTTGACTCCATAACACGACTGGCACGCGCGTATAATACGGTGGCTCCGGCATCGGGCAAGGTGCTCTCCGGCGGTGTCGACGCAAATGCCCTGCACAAGCCAAAGAGCTTCTTCGGCGCAGCACGCAACATAGAGGGCGGCGGCTCGCTGACCATACTGGCAACGGCACTGACCGAGACCGGCTCGAAGATGGACGACGTGATATTCGAGGAGTTCAAGGGTACGGGCAACATGGAGTTGCAGCTGGATCGCACGCTCAGCAACAAGCGCATATTCCCTGCTATCAACGTCGTGCTGTCGAGCACCCGCCGTGACGACCTGCTTCAAGACAAGACCACCCTGGATCGCATGTGGATAACACGCAAGTTCATGGCCGACATGACTCCGCAGGAAGCAATGGAGAAGATAAAGATGCTCATGGAGAACACGCGCGACAACGACGAGTTCCTGATGGGCATTAACGGATAAGGCACTTAAAAAAGAAACAGAGGCAAGGAAACCATGTTTGACAACTTAAGCGAAAGATTAGAACGCTCGTTCAAGATACTGAAAGGCGAAGGCAAAATCACCGAGATAAACGTTGCCGAAACGCTGAAGGATGTACGCAAGGCTTTGCTTGATGCCGACGTGAACTATAAGGTCGCAAAGACCTTCACAGACACGGTGAAGCAGAAGGCGTTGGGACAGAATGTGCTGACAGCCGTCAAGCCCAGCCAGTTGATGGTGAAGATTGTTCACGACGAGCTGGCGACGCTGATGGGCGGAGAGACCGCCGAGCTGAAACTTGACAGCAAACCCACAGTGATACTGATGTCGGGTCTGCAAGGCTCCGGAAAGACGACTTTCTCCGGCAAGCTGGCACGCATGCTGAAGACGAAGATGAACCGCAAGCCGCTGCTCGTGGCATGTGATGTCTACCGTCCTGCGGCTGTGGAGCAGCTCAACGTGCTGGCGCAGCAGATTGGCGTGCCCATGTACTCGGAGCCTGACAGCAAGAACCCCGTGAGCATCGCACAGCATGCGGTGCAGGAGGCCAAGGGCAAGGGCTGTGATGTGGTGATTGTCGATACTGCCGGTCGTCTGGCTGTGGACGAGGAGATGATGAACGAGATTGCAGCCATCAAGGCGGGCATCAATCCGGACGAGATTCTGTTTGTCGTCGATGCCATGACCGGACAGGATGCCGTGAACACCGCAAAGGAGTTCAACGACCGTCTGGACTTCACCGGTGTCGTGTTGACCAAGCTCGACGGTGACACACGCGGCGGTGCAGCCCTGTCGATACGCACTGTGGTCAACAAGCCAATCAAGTTCATCGGTACGGGCGAGAAGCTCGAGGCCATCGACAAGTTCCACCCCGAGCGTATGGCAGACCGCATACTCGGCATGGGCGACATCGTGTCTCTCGTGGAACGTGCTCAGGAGCAGTATGACGATGACATGGCCAAGAAGTTGCAGAAGAAGATTCAGAAGAATCAGTTTGACTTCAATGACTTTCTGGCACAGATAGGACAGATAAAGAAGATGGGCAATCTGAAGGACTTGGCGTCGATGATACCGGGTGTGGGCAAGGCGATAAAAGACATCGACATCGACGACAATGCGTTCAAGAGTGTGGAGGCGATAATCTACTCCATGACACCCGAAGAGCGCACGCATCCGGAAATCATCAACGGCCAGCGTCGCCAGCGTATAGCCAAGGGCAGTGGCACGGACATTCAGGAGGTGAACCGTCTGATCAAGCAGTTTGACCAAACGCGCAAGATGATGAAGATGGTGACAAGTCACAAGATGGGAAAGATGATGCCATCAAACCTTAGGATGGGTAGATAAAAGAGGATTGGATATGACACTGATAGACGGAAAGGCCGTAGCGGCACAGATCAAGCAGGAGATTGCAGCCGAAGTGGAACAGATAGTTGCCGGTGGCGGCAAGCGTCCGCACCTGGCAGCCATACTCGTGGGTCACGATGGCGGCAGTGAAACCTATGTAGCCAACAAGGTGAAGGCGTGTGAGGCGTGCGGCTTCAAGTCCTCGCTGATACGTTTTGAGGCCGATGTCACCGAAGAACGTCTGCTTGACGAAGTACGCCGCCTGAACGACGATGACGATGTGGACGGATTCATCGTGCAGCTGCCACTGCCGAAGCACATATCCGAGCAGAAAGTCATCGAGACCATTGACTACCGCAAGGATGTCGACGGCTTCCACCCTATAAACGTCGGACGCATGTCGATAGGACTGCCCTGCTACGTCTCGGCAACACCAAGCGGCATCATGGAGCTGCTGCGCCGCTATGGCGTTGAGACATCGGGCAAGAAGTGTGTGGTGCTGGGACGCAGCAACATCGTTGGCAAGCCGATGGCGATGCTCATGATGCAGAAAACCAATCCCGGTGATGCTACCGTGACCGTGTGTCACAGCCACAGCCGTGACTTGAAGAAAGAATGTCGCGAAGCCGACATCATAATAGCCGCCATCGGCCGTCCTGACTTCGTGACAGCCGACATGGTAAAGGAAGGTGCCACAGTGATAGATGTGGGCACCACGCGCGTGCCGGACGCGAGCCGCAAGAGCGGATTCCGCCTGAACGGCGATGTCAAGTTTGACGAAGTGGCTCCCAAGTGTGCGTTCATCACCCCTGTGCCCGGTGGCGTTGGTCCCATGACCATCGTATCGCTGATGCGCAACACGTTGTTGGCAGGTAAAAGAGCAATCTACGGATAAAAAAGACCCACAAAGGTTTGCGTATTAAAATATTTGCTCTACCTTTGCACCGCATTTCGAGAGAGTGCGCCACACATGGTGGCCGTAGTTCAGTTGGTTAGAGCGTCAGATTGTGGTTCTGAATGTCGTGGGTTCGAGTCCCACCTGCCACCCACGGATAATCCCTATAATTTCAACGATTATAGGGATTTCCTGTTTTTGGGGGTTTCCACTTTACATCATGCACTAACGTAACAAATTCACATAATACGGTAGCTATTCATTTACTAATAGAAAGTATATTAGCGAATATACTTCTATTTCGTTACATCAGCGTGGCACAATCCTATTTATGAAAGCATTTACACATCGCTTGTTTGCCATTGTGATAGTAAATCATTAGTTTTGCAAGCCAAAGTGACTAACTAATTCCGCTTTATAGCAAACAATTGTAAACTTAAAACAATGGAAAAGCAGCTTTTCAACATGACATTCAGTGACAGTAGCAACGCTTTACGCAGTCCGCACGCAGTGGGATTGTACGACCCGTCATACGAGCACGATGCTTGTGGCGTGGGCATGATTGTAAACATCAAAGGCGGCAAATCGCACGCCCTGGTAGAGTCGGCACTGAAGGTGCTTGAGAACCTGCGTCATCGCGGAGCTGAAGGTGCAGACAACAAGACCGGTGACGGTGCAGGCATAATGCTGCAGATACCACATGAATTCATCCTGCTACAGGGCATACCCGTGCCGGAGAAAGGACACTACGGCACAGGACTGCTCTTCCTGCCGAAGGACAAGGCTGCACAGAGCGCGATACTGCAAATCGTGATTGAAGAGATTGAGCGTGACGGGCTGACCCTGATGCACCTGCGCAATGTGCCCACACGTCCCGAGATACTCGGTCAGGAGGCTGCGGCCGTGGAGCCGGACATAAAGCAGATATTCATCACCGGCTTTGACGACAGCCAGACAGCCGACCGCCGCCTGTACATCATCCGCAAGAAGATTGAAAAGCGCGTGAGCCGTTCGGCAATAGCGGGCAAGGAAGATTTCTATGTGGTGTCGCTCTCCACGAAGAACATCATATATAAAGGTATGTTGTCGTCGGTGCAACTGAGGAACTACTTCCCCGACCTGACGAACGACTACTTCACCAGCGGCCTGGCCTTGGTTCACTCGCGCTTCAGCACCAACACCTTCCCCACTTGGGGACTGGCACAACCCTTCCGCCTGTTGGCACACAACGGTGAGATAAACACCATACGCGGCAACCGCAGTTGGATGGAAGCACGCGAGAGCGTATTGTCCACTCCTGTGCTGGGCGACATCAAAGAGTTGCACCCTATAGTACAGTCAGGCATGAGCGACAGTGCGTCGCTCGACAACGTATTAGAGTTTTTGGTGATGAGCGGTCTGAGTCTTCCGCACGCCATGGCAATGCTCATTCCCGAATCATTCAACGAGAAAAACCCCATCAGCGAAGATCTTAAAGCCTTCTATGAGTACCACTCAATCCTCATGGAGCCGTGGGATGGTCCGGCAGCCCTGCTGTTCAGCGACGGACGCTATGCGGGGGGAATGCTCGACCGCAACGGACTGCGTCCGGCACGTTATCTGATAACGAAGAACGACACGATGGTGGTGTCGAGCGAGGTCGGCGTAATGGACTTCGAGCCGGGGGAGATAAAGAGCAAAGGCCGTCTGGAGCCTGGCAAGATATTGCTGATAGACACGCAGGAAGGCAAGATCTATACCGATGCCGAACTGAAGAAGCAGCTTGCCGACGCCAAGCCATACCGCACGTGGCTCAGCGAGAACCGCATAGAGCTGGACAAGCTGCGCAGCGGGCGCAAGGTGTCCCACAGTGTCGACAACTATGACCGCAAGCTGAGGGCTTTCGGTTACTCTAAAGAGGATGTTGTGAACATCATCTCCCCCATGGCGACCACGGCAGGCGAGCCTATAGGAGCCATGGGCAACGACACGCCGCTGGCTGTCATATCCGACCGTCCGCAGCTGTTCTTCAACTACTTCCGCCAGCAGTTCGCACAAGTCACCAATCCTCCAATCGACCCCATACGCGAAGAACTGGTGATGTCACTTGTCGAGTATATCGGTGCCGTCGGAATGAACATCCTGACCCCAAACGCGTCACACTGCAAGATGGTGCGCCTGAGCCACCCCATACTGAGCAACACACAGCTCGACCTGCTGTGCAACATCCGCTACAAAGGCTTCAAGTCAGTGCGTCTGCCCATGCTGTTCGAAGCGTCCAAGGGACGTGCCGGACTACAGGAGGTGCTGGCCACGCTGTGCCACAAGGCAGAGGAGAGCGTCGATGACGGCGTGAACTACATCGTGTTGAGCGACCGCGACATCGATGCCACACATGCTGCCGTGCCGTCGCTGCTCGCCGTGAGTGCCGTGCATCACCATCTGATTTCCGTGGGCAAGCGCGTACAGACGGCACTGATTGTGGAGAGCGGCGAAATCCGCGAGGTCATGCACGCCGCGCTGCTGCTCGGGTTCGGAGCCAGTGCACTGAACCCGTACATGGCTTTTGCCGTTCTTGACAACCTTGTCAACAATCAGGACATACAGTTAGACTACGCCACGGCGGAGAAGAACTACATCAAAGCCGTATGCAAAGGCCTGTATAAAATCCTGAGCAAGATGGGCATATCCACCATCCGCTCTTATCGCGGTGCCAAGATATTCGAAGCTGTCGGACTTAGCGAGGAACTGTGCCGCGCCTACTTCGGCGGCATGAAGTCGACAATCGGCGGCATCAGGCTCGACGAGATTGCACGCGATGCCGTGAAGATGCACGACACTGCGTTGGACACAAATCAGGGCGAACTGCTGACAAACACGGGACTGTATCAGTACCGCAAGGACGGCGAGAAGCACGCATGGAACCCCGAGACCATCAGCACACTGCAGTTGGCGACGCGACTGAACAGCTACAAGAAGTTCAAGGAGTTCACACGGTTGGTAGACGAGAAGGAAAGCCCCATATTCCTGCGCGACTTCCTTGACTTCCGGCGCAACCCGATAAGCATCGACGAGGTAGAACCTGTGGAGAACATAGTGCGCCGCTTCGTGTCGAGTGCCATGAGCTTTGGGGCACTGAGCCAAGAGGCTCACGAGGCTATAGCCGTAGCCATGAACACGCTGCACTGCCGCAGCAACACCGGCGAAGGCGGTGAGGACTCGGCACGCTTCGGCACCATGAAGCGGTCTGCCACGAAGCAGGTGGCATCGGGACGTTTCGGCGTGACGACGGAATACCTCATGGATGCCGACGAGATACAGATAAAGATTGCACAGGGTGCCAAGCCCGGAGAAGGCGGACAGCTGCCGGGATTCAAGGTGGACGAGGTGATAGCCCGCACCCGACACTCCATACCTGGCATCTCGCTCATATCGCCTCCGCCACATCATGACATCTACTCCATTGAAGATCTGGCACAGTTGATATTCGACCTGAAGAACGTCAACCCGTCGGCCAAGATAAGCGTGAAGTTAGTGTCGGAAAGCGGCGTGGGCACGATTGCCGCCGGTGTTGCCAAGGCCAAGGCGGATCTGATAATAATATCGGGAGCCGAGGGCGGAACAGGCGCATCGCCGCAAAGCTCGATACACTATGCCGGTGTGGCTCCGGAGATGGGTCTCAGCGAGACACAACAGACATTAGTGCTGAACGGACTGCGCGGGCAGGTTGTGCTGCAGGCAGACGGGCAGCTGAAGACAGGCCGCGACGTGGTGCTCATGGCAATGCTTGGAGCGGAGGAGTTCGGATTTGGCACGGCGTGTCTCATCGTGCTTGGCTGTGTGATGCTGCGCAAATGCAACAAGAATACCTGCGCCATGGGCGTGGCGACACAGAATCCCGAGCTGAGAAAACATTTCCGTGGCGCGAGCGACTACTTGGTAAGCTACTTCAGCTTCCTGGCACAAGAGGTGCGCGAGTACCTGGCTGAAATCGGTGCCCGCTCCATGGACGAGATAATAGGCCGTTCGGATCTGATAGTGCGCAAGGCGAGTGACGGCGTGAAGAAGCACGACCTGATAGACTTCAGCAAGCTGACGGCACGCGTCAACAATGATGCCGCCATACATCATGTCACCGACCAGCAGCATGCCATCGCCACTGTCAAGGACGTTGACATACTCCGCGCCACGCAGGCAGCAATAGACACGCAGAGGGAGATTTCATTGGAATACACCATTGCCAACACAGACCGTGCGGTCGGTGCAATGCTGAGCGGCGTGATAGCCAAGAAATACGGCGAGAAGGGCTTGCCCGAGAACACGCTGAACCTGAAGTTCAAAGGCTCGGCAGGACAGTCGTTCGGCGCATTCCTTGTGCCAGGCGTCAGCTTCAAGCTCGAGGGCGAGGCAAACGACTATCTCGGCAAGGGCCTGTCCGGCGGACGGATTGCCGTGATGCCGCCCGTCAGGAGCAACTTTGAGGCAGAAGACAACACCATTGCAGGCAACACCCTTCTGTATGGTGCCACGAGCGGCGAAGTCTATATCAACGGCCGTGTTGGCGAACGCTTTGCCGTCCGCAACTCCGGAGCCATTGCTGTGGTCGAGGGCGTGGGAGACCACTGCTGCGAATACATGACCGGCGGGCGCGTAGTGGTATTGGGCACCACCGGAAGGAACTTCGCGGCAGGAATGTCGGGCGGTGTGGCATACGTCTGGAACAAGAACGGCGACTTCGACTATTTCTGCAACATGGAGATGGTGGAGCTGTCGCTCATCGAAGAGGCGTCATACCGCAAGGAGCTGCACGAACTCATACGCCAGCACTATCTCTACACCGGATCGAAGCTGGCACGCACGATGCTCGACGACTGGAACCACTATGCCGAGGAATTCATCCAGGTAGTGCCGATAGAGTATCAGAAGGTGCTGCACGAAGAGCAGATGCGCCTGCTGCAACAGAAGATTGAAGAGATGCAGAGAGACTATTGAGCGAGAATGACCAACTGAAAAGAAAACATTTTTTACACACACAAGGAGACACATAACGATGGGAGACCCTAAAGCATTCCTCACCATACCGCGCAAGGAAGCAGGATACAGGCCTGTACGCGAACGCATAAACGACTTCAGCCAGGTGGAGCAGACACTTAACAGCCATGACCGCAAGCTACAGGCTTCGCGCTGCATGGACTGCGGCGTGCCATTCTGCCACTGGGCATGCCCGTTGGGCAACAAAGACCCCGAGTTTCAGGATGCGCTGTATCGCGGCAAGTGGCGCGAGGCATTCGACATCTTGAAGCAGACCAACGACTTCCCCGAATTTACCGGCCGCATCTGCCCTGCCCTCTGCGAGAAATCGTGTGTACTGAACCTGTCATTGGACGCACCCGTCACCATACGCGAAAACGAGGCGGCAATCGTCGAAGCGGCATACCGCGAAGGCTACGTCACGCCGATCTCGCCCGAACGCAACGGCAAGAGCGTGGCGGTGATAGGCTGCGGTCCGGCAGGACTGAGCACCGCCGTGCGCCTGAACGCCATGGGCTACGAAGTGACGATATTCGACAGGCACAGCCATGCCGGCGGACTGCTGCGCTACGGCATTCCCAACTTCAAGCTGGACAAGACCGTGATCGACCGCAAGATAAACATACTGCAACAGGAAGGCATACACTTCCGGATGAACACCGTGGTGGACATCGACAAGCTGCCCGAAGGCTTTGACGCCTACTGCCTCTGCACAGGCACACCCACTGCCCGCGACCTGAACATCCCCGGGCGTGAGCTGAAAGGCATTTACTTCGCACTCGAAATGCTGTCACAGCAGAACGAGATTCTCGACGGCAAGCAGTTCGACAAGAGCCGGCTGGTGAACGCCAAGGGCAAGAAAGTTCTGGTGATTGGCGGCGGCGACACGGGTTCCGACTGCATCGGCACAAGCATCAGGCAGGGCGCAGCCAGCGTGACGCAGATAGAGATCATGCCCAAGCCTCCCGTGGGACACAATCCCGCAACGCCGTGGCCCATGTGGCCCGTGGTGCTGAAGACCACCAGCAGCCATGAAGAGGGATGCACGCGCCGCTGGAGCCTGGCATCAAACAAGTTCATCGGCAAGAACGGCAAGGTGACCGGCGTAGAGGTGGAGGAAGTCGAGTGGCTGCCCGCACAGGACGGAGCACGCCCCGTGATGAAGCCCACAGGCAGGAAAGAGACAATCGAGGCGGATATGGTGTTGCTGGCCATGGGCTTCATCAAGCCCGAGCAGCCGCAGACGGCAGACAACGTGTTCATTGCCGGTGACGCCAAGAGCGGAGCAAGCCTTGTCGTGAGGGCTTTGGCCGGTGGACGGCAGGCGGCAAAGGACATAGACAGCTATCTGAGAAACAAGGAGTAAAAAAAAGAGTAACGGCAAAGCGGGAGGAACACACCATGTGCGGAATATCCGGAATACTGAACATCAGCCGGCAGAAGCCGGAACTGAGGGAGAAGGCTCTGCGAATGTCGCAGAAGCTGCGCCATCGCGGACCCGACTGGAGCGGCATCTATGTCGGCGGATCGGCAATAATGTGCCATGAACGCCTGTCGATCGTAGACCCCGAATCGGGACAGCAGCCCCTGTATTCGCCCGACCGCAAGCAGGTGCTGGCGGTGAACGGAGAGATCTACAACCATCGCGACATACGCCTACGCTACAAGGACAAGTACGAATTCCGGACGGGTAGCGACTGTGAGGTCATCCTGGCCCTGTACCGCGACAAGGGCATTGATTTCCTTGAAGAGCTGAACGGCATCTTCGCCTTCGTGCTCTACGACGAGGAGAAGGACGAATACCTCATTGCACGCGACCCGATAGGTGTCATACCATTATATATAGGGCGCGACAAGGACGGTCTGCTCTATTTCGCCAGTGAGCTGAAAGCACTGGAGGGCTTCTGCGACGAATACGAGCCGTTCCTGCCGGGTCATTATCTGTACAGCCGTGAGGGCAAGATGCACCGCTGGTACAGGCGCGACTGGATGGACTACGGTGCCGTGGAGCACAATGAAGCCGATGCGGCAGACGTGCGCCGCTCGCTGGAAGCGGCTGTGGAGAGACAGCTGATGAGCGACGTGCCCTACGGCGTGCTGTTGAGCGGCGGACTGGACTCGTCGGTAATATCCGCCATAGCCCGCAAATATGCCGGACGGCGCATAGAGGACGGAGGACACAGCGAGGCATGGTGGCCGCAGCTGCACTCCTTCGCCGTGGGGCTGAAGGGTGCTCCCGATTTGGCAAAGGCACGCGAGGTGGCTGCCTGCATCGGCACCGTGCACCACGAGATAAACTACACCGTTCAGGAAGGGCTGGACGCGCTGCGCGACGTGATCTACTTCATCGAGACCTATGACGTGACGACGGTACGCGCCTCCACACCGATGTATCTGCTGGCACGCGTCATCAAGAGCATGGGCATCAAGATGGTGCTCAGCGGCGAGGGAGCCGACGAGGTCTTCGGCGGCTACCTGTACTTCCACAAGGCACCAAGCCCGAGGGCTTTCCATGAGGAGACGGTGAGGAAGCTCTCCAAGCTGCATCTCTACGACTGCCTCAGAGCCAACAAGAGCCTGGCGGCATGGGGCGTGGAGGGGCGTGTCCCGTTTCTCGACAAGGACTTCCTCGATGTCGCCATGCGCCTCAACCCACGGGCGAAGATGTGTACGGGCAACGTCATCGAGAAGAAGATCGTGCGCGAAGCCTTCAGCGACATGTTGCCGAAGGACATCGTGTGGAGGCAGAAGGAGCAGTTCAGCGACGGCGTGGGCTACAGCTGGATAGACACGCTGAAGCAGATGACCGCCGCCGCCGTCAGCGACGAACAGATGGCACGGGCCGCCGAACGCTTCCCCGTGAACCCGCCTATGAGCAAGGAGGAATACTACTACCGCAGCATCTTCGAGGAGCACTTCCCGTCGGAGAGTGCCGCGAGAAGCGTGCCCAGCGTGCCCAGCGTGGCGTGCTCCACGGCCGAAGCCTTAGCTTGGGACGCCTCGTTTGCCGGACTGAACGACCCGAGCGGACGTGCCGTGAGCGGCGTGCACGAGCAGGCCTACAAGGCGTGACGGGAACCCCGATCCCGCCGCAACGACGCATGAAAGCTGCCCCCACGGGCGGCTTTTATTGTCCATGCGTGCGTGTCCGTTGGTTTGAAATCCTTACATTTGCACCCGTAAACGTGACAATTTCAAACTTAACACACAAACAAAACAATACCATGTCAAACGTGAAATTCTACAAGCCTGAGAACCAAGTGCCCCTCGAGATGCACAAGGTCCGCGTGGTGCAGAAGCTGAACCTCCTGCCCGTAAAGGAACGTCTGCGTGCCATAAAAGACGCAGGCAACAACACCTTCCTCCTCCAGAACAAGGACATCTATCTCGACATGCTGACAGACAGCGGCGTGAACGCCATGTCCGACCTGCAGACGGCAGCCATGATGCGTGCCGACGACTCATACGCCGGCTCCGAGACATTCAACCGCGTGAAGGCGGCCGTGAAGGAAGTGTTCGGCACGGACAACGTGCTGCCCGCCCATCAGGGCCGTGCGTGCGAGAACATCCTCGCGGAGGCATACGTGAAGCCGGGGATGGTGGCACTGATGAACTTCCACTTCACCACGACCAAGGCACACATCACCCGTCTCGGCGGCGACGTCATAGAGGTCATCGACAAGAAGGGACTGCTGCCGCAGAGCGACGACCCGTTCAAGGGCAACTTCGACCTCGACCTCCTGAGCCAAACCATCGAGAAATACGGCCCCGAGAAGGTGGCGTTCGTCCGCATCGAGTCCGGCACGAACCTCATCGGCGGACAGCCCGTATCG